>NZ_JBSFGJ010000703.1:0-3091 GCF_053596515.1 Nonomuraea sp. NPDC001684 | reverse complement strand
CGGCGCTCGCCGCGGGAGCCCGCCGCGCCGCGGCCGTGATGGTGTCGCGGGCGCGCGAGCTGGCCGCGCAGCTGGGCGCCACGCCGCTGCTCGAACAGCTCGACGTGTTCGGACGGCGGGCCCGCGTCGGCGGCGCCGACGAGCCCGAGGGGCCGCCGCTGGGGCTGACCGCGCGCGAGCTGGAGGTGCTGCGCGAGGTGAGCAACGGGCGCAGCAACCGGGAGATCGCCGCGGCGCTGTTCATCTCGGTGAAGACGGTCAGCGTGCACGTCTCCAACATCCTGGCCAAACTGGGCGTCGCCACCCGCGGCGAGGCGGCGGCCACGGCCCACCGGCTGGGCCTGTTCGGGTGACCGCGTAGGCGCGAGGTCAGCCGGTGAGCTGGGCCTCCAGGCGGTAGCCGTCCACCGTGACGTAGACCTGGTCGCCGGGGCGGGCGTTCAGGCGCATGAGCACCGGCTGCAGCGAGTCGAAGACCGGCTGGTGGCCCTGCCAGACCAGCACGATCGCGTTGTCGCCGGGGCCGGTCACCGACAGCAGGGTGCCCGGACGCATGCCGAGCTGGGCCGCGTAACCCTCCGGCACCGGCACCGGGCCGCCCCTGAGGTGTTCCGGGGTGACCTCGATGCGCTGCCAGCGGCGCGGGTCCGACGACGGGCTCGGCAGCGGCGGAGGCGGCGTGGACGGCGTTCCGGCCAGGCTGCCGGGCAGCATGCCGGACCGGCCGCCGGACAGCGCCGACAACGTGGCCAGGGCCGCCGAGGGGTCGATCGAGTTCGCGCCCGCCGTCGGGATGGGCTGGCCGCCCCGGTGGTGGTGGCCGTTGGCGCCGGGCGTGCGGCGGGGGAGCGGCTGGGCGGGCTGCGGGGAGGCGTCCGCCGGGCCGGGGGCCGACTCCGAGGGCAGGGCGTCGAGCCACGCCTTGGCGGAATGGGCGCGGATGCCCAGCTCGGCCAGCAGCTCGACGACGTCGGTGTCCGGCGGGGCGGCGGCCAGGAGCTGCCGCGTACGGGCCTGGAGGCCGTGGATGTCGCCGACGACCAGCCAGCCGTCCTGGAGGCGGCGGTCGGGCATGAGCGTCACCAGGACCCGCCACAGGGGCGTGCGCAGCGACGGGACCATCGCCGGGTGGGCCGGGTCGGCGCCGATGAGCTGCTCCTCGGTGGCCGCCGCGCCGAGCCATTCGGTGAGCCGGAACATGTGGCCGGTGACCGGCGCCGACTCCGACGAGCGCAGCCAGTGCAGGACGCGTTCCTCGGCGGTGCGCTGGGCCTGGGAGAGCACGTCGCGGTCCACCAGCAGCTTGTGCGCCAGGGTGCGCAGGCTGACCGGGTCCTCGGCGAACAGCCGGTGCACGGCGACGGCCAGCTCCAGCTTGTCCAGGCCGCGGAACAGGCCGTCCACGACGCGGACCATCGCGTGGTCGGGGTCGGCGTGCACCGGGCCGGGAGCGGCCGTCCCGCCGGGGACTGGGGCGGTGTACGGGGGGCCGTCGGCGCCGGCCTGCGGGCCGCCGTCCGGACGCCCGCCGGTGGGCCGCTGCGGCAGCCGCGCACCACCCTGCGCCGGGAAGGACCCGGTCTGAGGCCCGCTGGACGGCTGCGCCGGGAACGAGCCGGTCTGAGGGCCGTTGGCGGGCTGTACGGGGAACGAGCCGGTCTGAGGGCCGTTGGCGGGCTGTGCGGGGAACGAGCCGGTCTGGCGGCCGCCTTCGGGCTGGGCCGGGAACGAGCCGGTCTGGCGGGTGGCGTCGGGCTGGGCGGCGAAGGAGCCGGTCTGGTGTCCCTGGGCGTTCTCCGGCGGCGGGGGGAACGAGCCGGGCTGCTGGGCGGCGGGGCGGGCCGCGGCCGGGCGCTGCGGCAGGCCGCCCTCACCGGCCGGGGCCGGGCGCGGGGCGCCCTGGGGCTGGGCCGGGAAGGCGTCGCTGTGCGGGGTGAAGGCGGCGGGCGGGCGCTGGGGGCCGCTGGCGGGCTGGGCGGCGTACGCACCGGCTTCGGCCACCGGGACGGCCGGGAAGGACCCCGTCGCGCCGCGCGCGAGCGGACGGGTGACGTCCGGCGAGCCGGACTGCTGGGCGGGTACGGCCTCCCGCTGCGCCGGGATGCGCCCGAGCACCTCGCGCAGGACCGAGCCGACCACCACCTCGGGCGTCGCGGACGGGGTGGCGAGATCGCCGGGCGACAGGCGGCGCAGCCGCTGCCAGCCGCCGAGCCCGGTGATCGCCGTACGGGTGGCCTCCGGCCAGCCGGGCAGCGCCGGATCGACCTGATGGACGGCGAGCGCGGGAAGCAGGTCCACCAGCGGCAGATGGTCCCAGCGGGAGGAGATCAGCCGGGCGAGTCGTTCGCAGACCCAGTCGAGACCCGCCGTGCCGAGCGCCCTGGACACCGCGAGCGAGGACCACCACCCCGCCGGCAGCCGCGGATCACCCAGCACCTCGGCCACCTGCTGAGGGCGGCTCCAGCGCAGAGCAGGGACGAGGTCGCTCAGGCAGATCGATGACTCGACTTCCATCGGCGGACCCTAACCTCCCCAGTGGGCCGCGTGGGCAACCCGGTACGCATGTGGCTAATGGTGCAGCCTACGCGGCAAGCTATCAATCAGTGTGAATAGGGTAAAGACGGTTCAGATCAAAACCGTACCGTGGACGGCCGCCCACCTGGGCCACACATTGCGCACCGGCACGGCAACCCGCCTCCAGCGCGAGCGCGGCGTCCGCCCCCTGGAGGGTGGCGGTGAGATACCCGGCCGCGAAGGCGTCACCGGCGCCCGTGGAGTCCACGACCTCGGCGGACACGCCCGCGCACGTCGCCGTGACCTTGCCGTCCACCGCCACCAGCGCGCCCTCGGCGCCCAGTTTCACGACCGCTGTGCCGTACGTCTCACTCAGCAGCACGGCGGCCCGCTCCGGCGACGGGACGCCGGTCAGGACCAGCGCCTCGTCCAGGTTCGGGATGATCAGGTCGGCCGCGGACGTCTCCTGCATGAAACGTTCGACGCCGAATCCTCGCTGGGCACGGGGTTGCCGGTGGAGCGGATCGTCCCGCTCGTGCGCGACGCGCCGGCCGGGGGCACGGCCAGGTCCGGAGCC
>NZ_JBSFGJ010000702.1:0-3101 GCF_053596515.1 Nonomuraea sp. NPDC001684 | reverse complement strand
GCGTGGATCACCGGACAGGTGATCAACTCCGAGGGCGGGTTCCGACGCTGGAAATGACAGCGCTGATGGGAAAGACCGTGACCCGGACCTACAGGGGTCCCGGTAGTAATGGCGGAAAACCCAACGGATGTACCCCTGACCTGCTCTGATATGAGGGCGCCGGTCAAGATCACCGTGAGCGGGACGCCGGTGGCCTCGGTGATCAGGTGGTGCTTGCTGCCGACGCGACCTGGGTCGACCGGGGACGGGCCGGTCTGCGCCCCCCTTTTAACGCTCTGATCTGCGAGGAGTCCACCGCGGCGCGGGAGAGGTCGAGGGCGTCGGCGGCCCTCAGCCGATCGAGCAGGCCGCTGCCCGCAGTCAGCGAAGCAGGCCGGATCCAGATCCAGCTGCTCGGCAACGAAGGCGACCGCCCCCGACGGAACCACGAGCGGGTTTCGGTCAGAAGGACTCCGAGCATCCGCACGGTCGCCCACTGCACGGCCCACCCCAGCCGGGTAACCGGGCGCCGCTTGTCGGCCAGCGCGTCCAGCGCCGCGCGGTCCAGCCGGAAGAACTGCTCGAGCTCGGCCACCGACACCTCGGGCCGGAACCGGCGATAGCGGGCTACTTGCTCATCTGAGAGGAAATCCACAGGCATGAGCAGGCACGTTCGGGCGCTCGACCAGGGCAAACAGGCGTCGTCACCGAATCGTCGTCGAGATCGACTCTGTAGCGCCAAAATCCGGTCCGATCCTTCTCACCCCCGGTGTTCTCGCGGTGGCCTTCCATCCTGACGGGCACCTGCTGGCCACCGCCGGTGACGATGGCACCGCACGACTGTGGCCCTCCGAAACGCAGGGCTCCGCTTCAGGCCATCGATGGTCATCTTGGGTTCGTAGCCTTTCCTACAGCTCAAAGCGGTGTGATCTTGCCAGGCACGTAAGGCAAGCAGGCTGCTGCGGCTGCTGGCGAGTGCACCATCGAGACGTCCAGCAGCTGGGCCTGCGACGCGAGGCGACACGTCGAACAGCGAGCCCACAGAGAGGGAGATCGCTGTCGACGACGCGAGAGTCGGTGATCTAGTCCATCGAATTGGGGAGGCCGCGGCTGGTCATCTCGTCGAGAAGGCTGTTGAGGAGGGCTACTCGGCGTTCGGTGTGGTCGGCGATCGCGATGAGGACCATGCTCAGGTCCAGATCGGGTACTCGGGCATGGAGGGCACGCAGGCCCAGCCAACCTCCTCCGTGGCGATAGACGCGATGGCCAGCGTGCGAGCGGACACCGATGCCCCAGGCGTAATCGATAGGTGTTCCGTCATCCAGGTGTCCCGGGGTCTGGATGAGCGCCGAGATGCCGAGTTCGTCGGCGTTGAGGGCCTGGCCCCATCGCAGCAGATCGGTTGCGGTGCTCCACACCCCTCCATCGCCGAGAGACAGCGGAGCGGGATGAGAGGAGACGAGCGGGGCCGCGCCGGGCGGTGCAGGATCGGGCCCCGTCCAGTAACGGGTATTGACCATCGCCAGCGGCGCGAAGAGCTGACTTCGGGCAAAGTCGGGCAGCGGCTGGCCGAGCGCTCGTTCCACCGCGGCGGCAAGGCAGACGTAGCCGGCGTTGGAGTAGGCATGCGCAGCGCCCGGCTCACGATCCAACACCGGCAATCGGGCAAGAGCCTGGATGATGCCCTCTGTGGTTCGGTCGGCGTCCCGACCCATGAGAGCTTCGATTTTGGCGTCGGCCGGCATGCCTGCCGTGTGATGGACGAGATGGCGAAGTCGGACAGCGTCGGCCCACGCGGGTAGCTGGGGTAGCCAGCGTGACAAGGCCGACTCCATGTCCAGCTCACCCTGTTGGGCGAGCTGCGCCGCGCAGGCAGCGGTCATCTGCTTCGACAATGACGCCATGTAGGCGAGCGTGGTCGCGCCCAGCGGCTCACCCTTGAGTGTCAACCCCTGGGCCAGCAGAACGGGCGGCCGACCACCGTGCTGGATGCCGACCACGATCGGCTCATCACGGCGGTAGCCAGCTTCGTCGACAAGGGCGGACAATCGTTGTTGCAGCTGAGACACGGTCTGATCTTGTCAGACCAGAAGGCCCAGGGTTTCGGGCGCCTCCCAGGCCGTCAGCTGCCGCTCAGGATTGGCTTCCTGCCGCGCGAACTGGTTGATCAGGTCGGCAAGGGCTTGCTGGTCGTGCTCGGACAGGTCCTGCAGGAGGACTGCCACCGGCCCGATCACCTGCATCGTGGCCGTGGGCCTGATGGCGTCGTTGTCGCTGAGGTCCAGCCTGATGACGACCTCGGTGAGATCTGTGGCGAGGGTGCGTTCGAGCGGGGTCCTGATGGGCTCCGGGGCTGGTTGTTGGGCGAGCGGCGTGTCCGGGGGACCATCTGCCATGGCCCCGGTGGCGGTCCTGGTCAGCCTACTCCCGGCTCGGTGAACCGCGCTTCGAGGTCGGCGATCATCTGGGTGAGCAGGCTGCCGTACTCACGCCGGACCGCCTCCTCGCCGACCGTGTCGAGGCCGGCGACCTGCGTGATGCACTCGTCGGCGGCCTGGGCCATGGTGGCGAACTCCTGGCGGGCGATCGAGTGGGGGCGCGCCAGTGCCTGCCGGACCTGGGGAAGCGTTCGGTGACCGAGCGTGTGGTTCTGACGCCCGCCGCTGACGCCTGTGTTGTGGAGGCATCCTAGGTCGTCTCGCTCGCCCGTTCACGCCGCCGTCCTGCCCCCGGCCGGGTTCCGGCATGATCACCGTGGGAGAAAAGCAGCGGTGGACTGGCGCGCTTCACCACTATGGTGCCGATGTGGAGGATCTGGAAAAGCTCGTCATTTCCCGCCGTCTGCGAGTTCCCATCGGCAGCGTTGGCACCGGCACTGGGCAGGCCCCGCAGCAGTGGGGACAGGTCGCCGCGCGTCAGCTCGACGTCGCGCTGTTGAGTGTCGGCTTCACCTGCTCGGCGCCGTTGCTGGAACGCCTGTCGAACCTGCGCGGTGAAACCGTCATCGATCTCGGCGTCCGGATCCTGGCAGCCGTGCGCACGCTGGTCGGCGACCATGTCGAGCACAACGCCTACTTCCTCGACTTCCCCAAGAACGTGCCGGACACCCTGGAGTTTTGGGC
>NZ_JBSFGJ010000701.1:0-3110 GCF_053596515.1 Nonomuraea sp. NPDC001684 | reverse complement strand
CTCGCCAGCGCCGGATGCGGCGCGTCCACATCGCCGTCCACGTCCGAGGGGTCCAAGGACCTTCCGGGAAGGGCCACTCGATGATCTACGGATACGACCCCAGGACCGGTGAGACCGTGGGCGGCGGCCTGCCCGAGACCGACGGCGCCGGGGTCGACTTGATCGTCTCCGCGGCGACGGCGGCCGGGGCCGCGTGGCGCGCCACCCCGGCGGACGAGCGGGCGGCGGCGCTGGAGGCCGTCGCCGACGCGCTCGCCGCGCACGTGGACGAACTGTGGCAACTCGCCGACCGGGAGACCGCGCTCGGAGAGGCACGGCTGCGGGGCGAGGTGGCGCGTACGGCCGGCCAGTTCCGGCTTTTCGCCCAGGTCGTCAGAGACGGCGGCTACCTGGAGGCCGTCATCGACCACGCGGACCCCGCGCTCACGCCGCCGCGGCCGGACGTGCGGCGGATGAACCATCCGCTGCCCGGGGTCGTCGCGGTGTTCGCGGCGAGCAACTTCCCGTTCGCGTTCTCGGTGGCCGGCGGGGACACCGCCTCGGCGCTGGCCGCGGGGTGTGCCGTGGTGGTCAAGGCGCATCCGGGGCATCCGCACACGTCCGAGCGGGTGGCGAAGATCGTACGGAACGCCCTGCCCTATCCGGACCTGCTCGGGCTGGTGCAGGGGATGCAGGCGGGCGCCGACCTGGTACGCCACCCGCGGGTGGTCGCGGCCGGGTTCACCGGGTCGGTGGCGGGCGGCAGGGCGATCCAGAAGCTGATCGACGAGCGGGAGACGCCCATCCCCTTCTACGGCGAGCTGGGCAGCGTCAACCCCGTCGTGGTGCTGCCGTCGGCGCCGGCGCAGGAGGTGGCGAGCGGGTTCGCGGCGTCGCTGACGCTGGGGGTCGGGCAGTTCTGCACGAACCCGGGGCTCGTGTTCGTGCCCGAGGACGACGAGTTGCGCAAGGCGCTGGTCGCGGCGGTGGAGGGCACGAGCGGCGGCCCCATGCTGGCCGAGCGGATCAGGGACGGGTATCTGGGCGGGCTCGGCCGGCTCGGCGAGCTGACCCTGCTGGCGGAGGGGAAGCCGGGGGAGGGGGCCTGGGCGGTGGCGCCCAAGGTGTTCACGACCGATCTGGAGTCGTTCGGCGAGCGGCTGCCGGGGATCGCGGAGGAGTGCTTCGGACCGGCCGCTGTTGTGGTGACCTATCGGGAGGTTTCCGAGCTGAGGAGGGTGCTGGAGCGGCTGGAGGGGTCGCTCACGGCGACCGTTCACGGCGGCGATCCGGACGAGGCCGAGGCGATCGTCGAGGTGCTCGGCCGGAAGGCGGGGCGGCTGATCTGGAACGGATGGCCGACCGGGGTGGCGGTCTGCTGGGCGATGCACCACGGTGGGCCGTGGCCCGCGTCGACGTCGGCGTACACGTCGGTGGGGGCGACGGCGATCGGGCGGTGGGTGGCGCCGGTCGCGTACCAGGACTGGCCGGAGGCGCTGCTCCCGGAGGAGCTCAAGGACGCCAACCCCCTCGGGATCCCGCGCCGGGTGGACGGCCGCCCGCGGACGGCGTGACAGGCCGCCCACGGCCGTGGAAAGCGGACCCACCAGGCGCTTCTCGAAGCGAAGAGCGGGTCAGGGCGTGGCCAGTTCGAGGCCCCTCGCGATGAGGTGCCGCAGGGTGGCCAGGTGGTCGGGGGCCGGGTCCGTCAGGGGGGCGCGGACGCCGCCGACGTCCAGCCCCCGCATCCGCACGCCTGCCTTGACCAGCGAGACCGCGTACCCCGGCACCAGGTCCCGCAGCTCCACCAGCGGCAGGTAGAAGCCGGTGAGCAGCCGCCGCACGAGCAGGTCGTCCCCGCGGGTCACCGCCTGGTGGAAGGCCAGCGCGATCTCGGGCGCGAAGGCGAACACGGCGCTGGAGTACAGGCTCACCCCGAGCCCCCGGTAGGCGGGCACGGTCAGCTCGGCGGTGGGCAGTCCGTTGAAGAACGTGAACTCCCCGGCGGGCGCGGCCGCCCGGACGGTCAGGATGATGCGCTGGAGCAGGTCGAGGTCGCCCAGCCCGTCCTTGAAGCCGATCACGTTCGGCAGGGCGGCGAGCTCGGCCACGGCGGCGGGGGAGAAGCGCGCGTTCCCCCGCTGGTAGATGACGACCGGCAGGTCGGTGGCCGCCGCGACCTCCCGCACGTACCGCACCAGCCCCGCGGGCGGCGCGCTGACCAGGTACGGCGGCAGCAGCAGCAACCCGTCGGCGCCGCTGTCGGCGGCGGCCCGCGCGGTGGCCCTGGCGGTGGGCAGCGGCCCGCCCGCCCCGCCGAACACCGGCACGCGCCCGCCCGCCGCCGCCACCGACGTGGCCATCACCTTGGCGTAGTCGGCGAGGTCGAGGGCGTTGTACTCACCGGTGCCGCAGGCGGCGAACACTGCTCCCGCCCCGGCCGCGACCCCGGCGGAGACGTGCTCGGCCAGCACCGGCTCCGAGACGGCGCCGTCGCCGTCGAAGGGGGTCACGGGAAAGAAGAGAACACCATCCAGCCGCATCGGCAGTCCTTCCAACGAGGGGTCTAGCGGATGCCCTCCCTGCGCAGAGTGGCAGCCAGCTTGCGGGTGTGCTTGATCACCGCTTCGGTGATCCGCTCGATCTCGGCGGGCGGCAGCGCGGCCGGCATCGAGCAGCTGATCGCGTCGGTGGCCGGGATGCGGTAGTCGACCGCCACGGCCACGCAGGCCACGCCGGGGGTGCCCTGCTCGCGTTCGAGGGCCCAGCCGCGGGTGCGGACCTGGTCGAGCTCGCCGGTCAGCTTGGTCAGGTCGGTGATGGTGTGCTCGGTCAGCGCCGGCAGCGGGTCGGGCAGCAGTGCCACGACCTCGTCGTCGGTGAGCTGGGCGAGCAGCGCCTGGCCGAGCGCGGTGACGTGGGCGGGCAGCCGCCGGCCCACCCTGGGGATCACGTGACCGGCCTCGCGCGACTCGCGGGTGGCCAGGTAGAGGACGTGGGCCTCGTCCCTGCGGGCGAAGTGCACGGTCTGGCCGATCTCGTCCCGCAGGTCCTCCAGGGTTTCCTGGGCGAAGCGCAGGGCCGGGTCCTTGTCGAGGTAGGCGGTGCCGGTCAGCAGGGCGTGCGGCCCG
>NZ_JBSFGJ010000700.1:0-3113 GCF_053596515.1 Nonomuraea sp. NPDC001684 | reverse complement strand
CGCCCGTCCCCGAGCTGCTCGCCCAGGCGTCGGAGGCCGACCTCGACTTCTTCGGCCACCACTGGCAGAAGGTGCGCCGGGAGTGGGGCAAGGGCCGCGTCACCCTGCTCGGCGACGCCGCCCACCTCATGCCCCCCACCCTCGGACAGGGCGCCAACCAGACCCTGGAGGACGTGTGGGTGCTCGGCCGCGAGCTGGCCAAGGGCGGCGACCCGGCGCAACGGCTGCGCGCCTACGAAAGGGCCCGCTACCCGCACGTCAACCTGGTGTCCAGGCTGGCCCGGCGCAGCCCGGCCAACTGGCGCATCCCCCCGTTCGTCGGCCGGATGGTCTCCGAGACGTCCCAGAGCGGGTTGCTCGCGCGCTTCAGCAACCGCCTCACCGCCGCCCTGGCCCACTGAGCGCGGGCACGCCGGGTCGCGGGTTCCGGCGCCGGTGGTAGGCGTAGGTGACGGCGGCGAGCAGCGGCCCCCACAGCAGGAGCGGAAGGTAGCAGACGGCGAAGATCGCGGCCTCCCAGCCGCCCGCCCGGCTGGGGAAGTCCGGCGGGATCGGCTCGCCGCGCATGGTCACCCCGGCGAGCTGGGTCACGAAGGCCGCGGTCCACAGGACCGTCAGGAGCACGGCGCCCGACGCCGCCGGAACGACGGCGGCCGGCGTCGGCACCCTGCGGCCAGGCAACCCGGGGACCCAGCGGGGAAACCGCTCACCCCACGCGGCCACCAGCCCGACGGCGGTGAACGCCGCCAGCTCCGACACGATCGACAGGCACACGACGTACAGCCGTTCACCGAGCCCGATCCCGCGGTCGAACGCCGCGGGCAACCGCCAGAGGCTGGACGGCAGCACGGTGAACGGCACGGCGTAGGCGGCGATCCGCGCCCAGCGGGGCACCCCGGCCACCGGCGCGTGGGCGGCCCGCCACGCCGTGCGCAGCCGCCCGCCGGTCACCGGCGATCCCGCGACTGCGGCGGCCACGGGGAGCGGCGCCGCGGCGCCGCGCGAACGATCAGTTCTCGTCATGGCGCTCACGCTAGGAACGACCGGGCCGCCCTGCCTCCCCCCGGCGGGGGAGTGCGGCCCCGGCGGCGTCGGCTAACGTCGGTCCACGTGAAACGCCCTCTCGCCCAGGCCGCGCGGGCCGGGGTCTACCAGCTCCTGGGCGCCGCGCTGCTGGCTCCGGTCGCCGCCGCGCTCGGCCTGCCGATCCTGGCCGAGCTGACGCCGGGCCGCCTGCTGGCGCTGTGGGCGGCGTGCCTGCCCGCCTCGGTGCTGCTCGCGCTGCTGCCGCTGACCCGCCGCCTGGAGGTGATCGCGCTGTCGGACCTGCTCGACGTGGACGTGCCCGAACGCGGTGACCGCCTCTACCTGGTGGCCCTGACCAGCCTGCACCTGTACGTCGGCGGGACGCTCAGCGCGGCCGTCCTGGCGTTGTCCCCCGGGCTGCTGCCGCGGGCCTGGCAGGCGGCGCCCGGCCAGGTGGCCGAGGTGCTGCTGCTCACCGCCGTCGTGCTGGCCGCGATGGTCGCCGCCGGGCTCGGCCAGCGCTGGGTCGCGCGGCGACTGCTGCGTTCCGAGCCGTCCCGGCTGATCGACGAGCTGGACCGCCGCCAGTCGCTCGCCCTGGAGCTGCACGACTCCGTCGGCCACGCACTCAGCGTCGTCCTGGTGCAGGCCATGGCGACCGAGGCGGCGCTGCGCCGTGCCGCCCCCGAGCTCGCCGCCCAGTCGCTCGGCCACCTGACGACCACCGCCCGCAACGCCCAGCAGGAGCTCGACGTGCTGCTCGGCGTGCTCGACGACGGCGCGGCCGGCCGGACGCCCACCCTGGAGGCGCTCGGCACGCTCACCCGCGGCCTCGACGTCCGGGTCAGCGTCGGCCACCTCGGCAAGGTGTCGCCCGCGACCTCGCGGGCCGCGTTCGCGATCGCCAGGGAGGCGCTCACCAACGCCCTGCGGCACGGGCACGGCCCGGTCACGCTCGCCGTCGCCGCCGCCGCCGAACTGACCCTGACCATGAACAACGCGACCCTGAGCAGGCCGGGGGAGCCCGGGCGCGGCCTGACCGGCATGCGCATGCGGGCCCGGCTCGCCGGCGGGACGTGCACCTGGGAGGAGGTGGGCGGAACGTGGCGCGTCCGGGCGAGCCTGCCGCTGTGATCCGGGTCGTCCTGGCCGACGACGAGCAGCTCATCCGCTCGGGCTGGGCGACCATGCTCTCCCTGCACGGCGACATCGAGGTGACGGCCGAGGCCGCCGACGGACGAGCGGCGGTCACGGCCGGCGCCGGCGCGGACGTCGTGCTGATGGACATCCGCATGCCGGTCATGGACGGCCTGGCCGCGACCCGGGAGCTGGCCCGCCGCTCGCCGAGCACGCGCGTCGTCATGGTCACCACGTTCGAGAGCGACCAGCTCGTCTGGGGCGCCCTGCGCGCGGGAGCCGCCGGCTACGTGCTCAAACGCTCGCCCGCCGGCGAGCTGGTGGAGGCGGTCCGCCTGGTGCACCGGCGCGACGCGGTGCTCTTCCCCGACGCGCTGCGCCGCATCGCCGCGCCGCACGTGGGCAGCGCCCGCCGGCGTCTGCCCGTCGAGCCGACGCCGCGCGAGCTGGACGTCCTGCGGCACATCGCGCTCGGGCGGAGCAACGCGGAGATCGCCGCCGCGCTGCACGTCACCAGGGAGACGGTCAAGACGCACGTCGGCAACCTCCTGGACAAGCTCGGCGCCCGCGACCGCACCCAGGCGGCGGTGCTCGCCTACGAGCTCGGCCTCGTCGGCCCGGTCGGGGAATGATCCCTCTCAGGAGGGAGGTGGGGTACCGCATCCCGCTCAAGAGCGAGACGCGACTTCGCCCGCTCCGGCGATGTCCGGCAGGCCGCGGAAAACCAGGATTGGGGAGGTCATCACCGCTAAGGAGTCAACGAGATGAACCCCCGCATCGCCTTCGTCGCCGCCCCCGTGCTCACCTTCGCCTACGGCGTCCTCCGCATCCTGGACGGCCTGGACGGCAGCCGCGGTCCCGGCCCGGCCTGGACGACCGGGCACCTGGCCTTCATCGGCGCCCTGGCGTTCTTCGCCGTGACCTTCCACGAGATGCGCAGGCTGGCCGGC
>NZ_JBSFGJ010000699.1:0-3116 GCF_053596515.1 Nonomuraea sp. NPDC001684 | reverse complement strand
TGCTGGACCCGCACCGGGTGCTGGTGGAGGGGCCCACGCGGTGGCGCAGCGCCGAGATGATGTGCCCGCCGGCGCTGCGCCCGGCGGTGGTGGTGCTGCTGGCCATGATGGCCGCCGAGGGCACGTCGGTGCTGCGCAACGTGTACGTGATCAACCGTGGCTACGAGGACCTGGCCGAGCGGCTGAACGCGCTGGGCGCGCGCATCGAGACCTTCCGCGACATCTGATTTTCGTCGGTGGCGGCCGCTACCGTCTCCTCTGCAAGCTGCATGCCTGCGCGCGGCGTCGTCCGCGGGCAGGTGCGTTCGGTGCGTCGCCGAGATGTGAGGAGGGGAGCCGGTGCGGCCCGCGGAGCTCGACAGGTTGACGGTGGGACAGGCGGCTGACCGCTACGTGGAGCTGGTGGTGGCCAAGACGTCGACGGGCGCGCTGTCCCCGGCCACGGCCGAGGTCTACGCGCGTGACGTGGCCACGCTGGTGGCGCTGGCCGGCGCCGACGTGGTGCTCGACGACCTGACCGGCGAGGACGTCGATGCGATCTTGCTGGCGTTCGCGCGCAAGCCCGACGCGCGGCAGGCGGGCGGGTCGGGGGCGGGGCAGTCGCCGTCCTCGCAGGCCCGGTTCCGGCGGTCGATCTCGGCGTTGTTCAAGCACGCCACGCTGGCCGGGTGGGTGCAGATCAACCCGATGACGGCGGCGACGGTGACGGCCAAGCAGCGGGGCGGGCTGCGTCCGGAGCGGCGGGCGCTGACGCGGGAGCAGGCCCAAGGGCTGATCGGCGCGGCGCGGCAGTTGCGGGAGGCGCCCGAGCAGGAGGGCAAGCGCCGCGACCAGCGCATGCAGTTGCGTGACGCGGTGATCGTGCTGCTGCTGTCGACGGTGGGGCCGCGGGTGTCGGAGCTGGTGCGCGCCAACGTGGAGGACTTCTACACCAACGACGGGGTGCGCTACTGGCGGATCTTCGGCAAGGGCGGCCGTACGCGTGACGTGCCGCTGCCCGACGACGTGGCCGAGGTGTTGCAGGCCTACCTGGCGCGGGGGCGGGGCCAGGTGGCCGGCGCCGACGACGGCAAGGCGCTGCTGCTGTCGTGGCGGGGGCGGCGGCTGGCGCGGGGCGACGTGCAGGCGGTGATCGACCGGGTGCAGCGGCACGTCGATCCCGATCAGCGGCGTTCGGTGACGCCGCACGGGTTGCGGCACACCACGGCCACGCATCTGCTGGCCGACGCGGTCGACATGGACGCGGTGCGGCGGGTGCTGGGGCACAGCGACCTGTCGACGCTGGGGCGTTACCGCGACGAGCTGCCCGGGGAGCTGGAGGTGGCGATGCGGTCACACCCGCTGTTGCGTGACAAGCCGTCCCGATAGGGCCTCGGCCCCAGGGGGCGATCGGGGTCGTGATGGCGGCCATCGGGGTCGTGATTGGCCGGGGGCGGGCGGGGGCTGGTTAGCTCGGCCGCGTGAACGGACAGATCACCACCGGATGGGTGGACATCGCGGGCATGGCGGCCTACACGGCCCTGCCCGTGGGGGTGCGGCGGCCCGTGGGCGTGCTGGTCGCCGGTGAGATCTTCGGGGTGAGCGGGTACGCGCGGCGGATGGCCGACCGGCTGGCGGGGTTGGGGCATGCGGCCGTCGTGCCCGACTTCAACCACCGGCACGAGCTGCTGCCCTCCCCCGCGGGCTCTTCGGCGGGGCTTGTGCGGGAGGGGGTCGGGGTGCCGGTTGCCGTGGATGCGGTGACGGGTGGCCCGCTGGGGCGGGTGGTGGAGTTGCCGGTCGATGCGGCCGGCCGGGAACGGGGGCTGGAGCTGGCCTGGCTGCTGCGCCGGGAACAGGTGCTGGATGACGCGCGGGCCGCGTCGGAGCACCTGCGGCGCGTGGGCGCCCGGCCCGCTGCGGCGGTCGGGTTCAGCCTGGGCGGCCACGTGGTGTGCTCGGTGGCCGGTGAGCTGGGGCTGGCGGCGGCGGTGGCGCTGTACCCGGGGTGGCTGACGGGCACCGAGCTGCCGCTGAGCCGGCCGGAGCCGACGCTGGAGCGGGCCGCGCGGGCGCCGGGGCGGCTGGTGGTGCTGCTCGGCGCCGACGACCCGATCATCGACGGCGCCCAGCAGCGGGCGATCGCCGAGCGGCTGGAGACGGTGGTGTATCCGGGGGCGAGCCACGGGTTCGCCGCCGACGAGCGTGACACCTTCCACCCGGCCGCGGCTCAGGACGCCTGGCGGCGCATCGAGGACGTGCTGGATGAGGTACGCCGCTCCCGTGCGGAATGACCTCGGCCCGGACGGTCAGGTGCGGGCGGGGGTGGCGCGGACGGCCAGGCGGTCGAGGGAGATGCCCAGGACGTCGGCCAGTGAGGCGATGGTGAAGAACGCCGGCGTGGCGATGCGCCCGGTCTCGATCTTGCGGAGGGTCTCGGCGGACATGCCGGCCGCGGCGGCGACCTCGACGATGCTGCGCTCGCCTCGGGCCTGGCGCAGCATGTGGCCGAGCTGCTCGCCGCGCAGCCGCTCCTCGGGGGTCAGCGGGGATCGCACCATGCCGCCCACCCTACACCCGCGGGATACTTATACCGGTATTGTTATCGCCCCCGGGCGGACCTCCACCGGCCCCAGGGTCAGGGGATGCGGGACACCTCGGGGAAACGGCTGTCGGGCTCCTGGAACAGGCGGGTGGGCTTGCCCAGCAGGTGCAGGTCGAAGAACGCCCCGACGTAGGCGCGCTGGGCCGCCACCGATCGTTGCGGATCGATCGTGCCGACGAAGTCGGCGACCGGCACCCCGCTCTGCTTCCCGTCCTGTGCCTTGGGCAGCGCCGCGGCGATCTGCGGCAGCAGCGCCTGCAGGTCGGTGAACGAGCCGTGCGCGGCGCCCTTGAACCGCAGCTCCCGCTTCCACCCGGTCGAGGCCCGCCAGAACGACTTCCAGCTCGGCTCGCTGTCCCGTGTGTGCGTCTGGGCCGCCAGCTGCAGGAACGGCCTGGGCACGCCGGTGGCGGCGACCGGGCCGACGTAGCCGCCGTCGAGGTTGACCCCGGCGTCCACCCGCGGGTCGTCGTGGACGAGCTGGGCCGCCACCGACCCGCCCAGGGACTGCCCCAGCGCCCCCACCCGCGTC
>NZ_JBSFGJ010000698.1:0-3142 GCF_053596515.1 Nonomuraea sp. NPDC001684 | reverse complement strand
CGGGCGTCTCAGCCCGGGGCGACCCGACCGGTGGCACCCCTACGGGGGCGGTGCCGACCGCGCTTGGTTATCGCCACTGGTCGCTGAGGCCGGCGTTGGGGAATGCGTTTTCTTCCATGTAGCTTCCGGCGAGCCACCCGAAGGCGCCAAGGCGGGCTTCGCCCCCAACGGAGGGTCCGGCGCTATAGGCGCCCAGTGGCCCTTGGCTGGAGTCGACAACCTGAATCTGTGCGGGGATCACCTTTCCCCCGCTGACGACGATTCGAGGCACGCCGTCCACGTATTGCAGGCTGAGCGTGCCCATGTCCTCGGGCTTGACCTCGGATGCGGGGATCAGGTTGCGGTCCGTGGGGACCGGAATCTGAACCTTCGCCGGGCCCTTCGAGTTTGGTTTCTGCTCTTCAGGCATGTGTAACTCCTCTCCCCGGTCGACCACTTGCCGACCAGCAGTGATCTTCCCCCGCGCCGATGTGTGCACACCCACTCGTTTGGAGGACTCCCTGACCAGACGACAGCTCAGAACCATGATCATTCTCTGGATATCCGTTGTTTCCTGCACCGTTGCTACCGATGTTCCTCAGACCCCTGACCCGCGACGATGCCGCGCGTTTGGGGCGTGTGACTCGGTTCTTACCAGCACCCCTAGTTCGCGGGAGGTTCTCGTGCGCATCACCGCAGCACTGACCAGCGGCCTCTTGGTCGCCTCGGCCGCCCTGTTCGCTCTCACACCCGCCGCATTCGCAGCAGACCAACCCGTTGGCAAGATCACCCGTCAGCAATGCCAGCAGGGCGGCGGCCGGGTTTTCTACGATCGCATCTTCCACAAGCCCTATTGCGAAGGCGGCACCCACCACCTGCGACCGGTCAAAGAATGACCGTGTGAGGGCCCAGGGCAGGGAGCCGTCAGACCTGAGTACCAAAGCTGGGAACACCGCGCCCCGTGCATGGTGACGCACAGCGGCGGCCAATCGCGAGCGAGCCAAGTCGGGCGTGAGTCTTGCCCAGCACCTCGAGTGGGGAAGGCGCTACCCGCCGGGTGGGCCAGTGCCTGACGCCCGCGGCCGGTGGCGGGGCGGTCGCTGTGGCCATGCAGGGGTGATCACCACGGCGCCGAGCATCTGCTCCAGGAGCACGATCCCCTCGACCTCGCCCGGCGGCGGCTCGCACGCCAGCAGGCCCGCGTCGTCGGGCGGGACGGCGCGGCCCTCGATGTCGTCGGTGGGGCCGGTCGGCCACGGCACCGGATCCGCCTCTGTGCGGGGCTGAGGAGGATCAGGACGGGTTTTGGCGGTACGGGCGGGACGATCATCTTCCGTCGCCGCAGGAAGGCCCCAGGAGGCGATCACCTCCCACCAGACCTTGCGCTCGGCCTG
The DNA here is from genome assembly GCF_053596515.1 of Nonomuraea sp. NPDC001684. Lineage (NCBI taxonomy): Bacteria > Bacillati > Actinomycetota > Actinomycetes > Streptosporangiales > Streptosporangiaceae > Nonomuraea > Nonomuraea sp. NPDC001684. The sequence continues at coordinate 1,769 of NZ_JBSFGJ010000698.1, read as the reverse complement.
GTGCTCGGCCAGCGTCGCCTCGTACTCGTCTTGACGGCCGGTCTCGATGGCCACCTCCTTCAGCGGCCGGTCGCGCCGCACCCACCCCTCGGGCGTCCGGTCGGCCAGGCCGAGGGCGGCGAGCGTGCGCAGCGCCTGCACGGTCGACGTACGCGACAGGAGCGCTAGGCGGGCGACGTCGGCCGCCCGGGTCGGGGCGTTCGACAGCGCCTCGTGGGTGAGGGCGACGCACGCCCCCTCCAGGTTGAGCGCCTGGTGGGTCGTCTCGATTCGGCCGCCCCGCCACATCCGGGCGACCGCGTCGGCCCGGTACGGCTCGGGCACGAGCAGCACGTACCGGTCGCCCTGCTTGCCTCGGCCGGGCACGATCCGCTCGATCAGCGGGTGCGCCTCCTCTCGCAGCGTCTTCAGGTGCTTGGCGACGGTCGTGTGGTCGTACCCGGACATGCGGGCAAGCTGCCGCGTCCCGAACGCCGGCGTGACGCCTTCGTCCATGCGGGCTGCCACGGCCATGGCGCGCAGCAGCATCCGGATCGCCGGGGCGGCCCGCCCCCATGCTTCCCTCCGGTCGGGGTCCCGTTCGGCCACCCACACGGCAGATAGCCAGAGAAGGACCTGCTGCCACGTGTTGAGCAGGGATTGCCCAGGACCGAGCCGGTACGAATCTACGTCGTAAAGATCACGTCCCTGCACAACCCGCCCAGGGTCCGGAGCGGCGACCGCGTCGACGGGGGAGAGGCTGGGATAGGGGAGGGGGGGCGAGGAAGTAGACCGGCTAGTGTTGAACTTGCGATCAGGGTTTCCCATTGCGTACTGGTCGACGCCGGTGACGGCCTTCCGCCAGTCGGCGCGTAGGAGCCGCTCCCGTTCCCGGGCCGACCGAGGCTTTTCGAGCAGGACGGCCAGGCCGCCGTAGATGCCGCCCTCCATCTCCTCGACCACCTCGGCGTACCTCCAGCCCGCCGCGGCGAGGCTGTTGAGCACGGCCAGGCGGCATTCCGACCGCGAGTCGTAGCCGGACCAGTCGCCGGTCCGGGCGCGCTGCCCGAGATCGGGCCGGGGGGCGCGGCGGCCGCGGCGACGGGGGAGCCACGGCATCCCGTCCTCGTCCTCCACCATCCAGCCGCCGCCGGCCACGGTGGCGCGGCCCGTTTCGGCCGTATTCCGGCCGCCCGGGGTGGGGGAGTAGGCGCCGAGCTCGACGGCCAGCTCGTCGTGCAGCAGCTCCCACACGCGCATGCTGTTCGGCTGCTCGGCGATGGCGACGGCCTCGGCGAGCGGGATGGTGAGCCGCATCCACCCGGTGAGGTGGCCGCGCTCGACCTTGTGGGGGGAGCCGGGGACGCGGATCTGCGCTGCCGCGTTCGACATGGGGGTCGTGTCGATGGTGGGGAAGCGGCGGGCGAGCGCCCACGCCACCCGGTACAGCTCCTCCCACGGGAGCGGCCGGGCGAAGATGACGTAGACGTGGCGGCCGCCGCTGGGGGAGACGTCGGTGATGGCTCGGCCGCCGCACCGCTCGATCACGGCGACGACGGCAGCGGCCTCGGCGGCGACCCGGGCGGCCGGGTCGGCGACGCCCAGGGCGCGGCCGTTCTTGATGTCGAGGTCGAGCACCAGGAGCCGGCCCGTCCTGGTGTGCCGGTCGAACACAGGCACGGTGGTGGGCCGGTTGGGGTGGCGGTCGGTGAACGGCCGCCCGTGCCGTCCTGGAGGCCGCCCACCGCCGCGACGCCCTGGCCGCCGAGCTGGAGTCGGCCGCCGCCGCC
>NZ_JBSFGJ010000697.1:0-3143 GCF_053596515.1 Nonomuraea sp. NPDC001684 | reverse complement strand
GCCGCCCCGGACACCTGGCGCCGCCTCGTCGGCCAGATGCTGCGCGCCTACGCCGCCCCCGGCGCCGACCTGCCCCCGCTGGAGCCGACCCCCGCGCCCACCGCCCTGTACCGCGCCATGGTCCGCCTCACCCGCCCCGCCCCCGGCCCCGGCGACGACCTGGGATGAGCAGGCGACCGGCGTCAGCCGGGACGGGGGGCGGTGGCCGGGCCGCGGGGGCCCGTCCCGGTCGTCACGAGGTCTGTCCGGCTAGCCCGCCCGGGTCATGGTGGCCTCGTAGCCGCCGCCCGGCCACTCCCACCGGCCGCTGATGGTCCGGCCGTCCTCGCTGAAGGCGCCGCTGAACCCGGCCGGCGAGCCCTCCGCGCCGAACCAGATGTTGAGGTCGCGCCCGTCCAGCTTCCACACGTAGACGAAGTTGTTGCCGGTGCTGTCGAAGTAGTGCGAGCGCAGCGCGCCGCTCTCCGGGTCGTGGCCGATGTACTCCACGCCGGTCATCGTGCCGCCGCCGTGGCTCATCTCGACGCGCTGGACGAGGAAGAAGCCGCCGTCCATCCACTCGAAGACGAGCCGGCCGCCGGTCGCCTCGCCGGTGCCGAAGTCCTTGCCCGTCATCTCCCACGTGCCGACCAGCGGCTGCAGGGTCTGCAGCGAGGGGTCGGGGGTGGGCAGCTGGTTCTGCGGGTTGGCGGTCTCGGTCATGTTCCCTCCACGGGACAGGTCGATGCCCGGTACGCCGATCGCGTACCGGGCGGGGGTGAGCTCACTTGGCGCCGAAGAACGCCTTGACGCGGGACCAGCGGCCCCAGACGACCAGTGCCAGGACGACCAGCAGGACGGCCTCGATCACGGGGACGCCGCCCAGCACGATCGCGTTGGTGCCGGCCGCGCCGATCATCAGGCCGATCAGCGCCAGCGCGGCCACGCCGCTCAGACGCGGGATCAGCAGCCCGATCGCGCCGGCGATCTCCAGCACGCCGACCACGTAGCGGAACCACTGGCCGGCGCCGATGTCGTCGAACATGGCGACCATGGTCGGGTCGCCGGCGAGCTTGAGCACGCCGCCCAGGCCGACCTGGAACGCCAGAAGGACCTGGGCGACCCAGAGGGCGATGTTGACGCCGCGGCCGGTGGACCGGCCGACGGCGGTCGTGCTGTTCGTGGTGCTCATGCAGTCCTCCTTGAGGAACTAGTTGATGATCTCCATCTGGCCCATCATCCCGATGGCCGAGTGCTCCAACATGTGACAGTGGTAGACGTATCGCCCCAGGTAGTCGCCGAAGCTGGCCTGGAAGCGCACGGTCTCGCCCGGCTGGATGAGCACCGTGTCCTTCCATCCCGCCTCGCCCGGCTGCGGCGGCGTGCCGTCGCGGTCCAGGATCCGGAACTGGGCGAGGTGGGTGTGGAAGTTGTGCGGGACGCCGAAGCCCGAGCCCCCGACGTTGGTGTCGGAGTTGGTGACCTCCCAGACCTCGCTGGTTCCCCGCTTGACCTGCATGTCCACCCGGTTGGCGTCGAACGCCTGATTGTTGATCAGGGCCTGGATGTTGACCGGGTCCAGGCTGAGGGTGAGCTGCCGGGTCTGCGTGGCCGCGGCCAGCGGGACCATCGCGCGCAACTGGCTGGGCACGCGGCTGCGGTCGACGGCCGGCCGTACGACGTCGAAGCGGAGCACGGACCCGCTGACGTCCTCCAGCGTGATCTGCGTGCCCAGCGGGAACGCGCCGAAGTCGATCACGACCTCGGCCCGCTCGCCCGAGGAGAGCACCAGCTTGGACGTCGGCACCGGCGCCGCCAGCAGGCCGCAGTCGGTGGCGATCTGCGTCATCTGGGCGCCGTTGCTCAGCGACAGCTCGAAGATCCGGTGCGTGGAGCCGTTGAGCAGGCGCAGCCGGTACTTGCGGGCCGCGACCTTGAAGTACGGCTGGGCCTTGCCGTTGGCGATCAGCGTCGGCCGGTTGTAGGGGTCGGCCGGGTCGAAGACGAGCCCGCCCTGGTCGTCGAAGAGCGCGTCGCGCAGCAGGATGGGCACGTCGTAGGCCCCGGACGGCAGGCCGAGCTGCTGCTCGTCGGCGCCCTCGACCAGGTAGAAGCCGTGCATGCCGCGGTAGACGTGCTCGGCCTCCATGTGGTGGGTGTGGTCGTGGTACCACAGCGTGGCGCCGGCCTGGGCGTTCGGGTAGTCGTAGGTCTTCGACTTGCCGTCGGCGATCAGGTCCATCGGGTACCCGTCGCTGGCCGCCGGCACGCGGCCGCCGTGCAGGTGCACGTTCGCCTCGTGGCCGAGCCTGTTGTCGAAGGTGACCAGCGCCCTGCGGCCCTGCCGGGCGCGGATGGTGGGGGCGGTGAACTGGCCGCCGTACGTCAGCACGGGCGTGCTCACGCCCGGCAGGATCTCGGTGGTCGCCTGCTGGATGGACAGCCGGTAGAAGTCGATGCCCGGCAGGCTGGCCACGGGTGCCAGCACCGGGGGCACCGGCATCGCGACGCTGAAGGGCGCCGCGGTGGCGCCGGTGCGGACCGCGGGGACCCGGCCCCCGTGGTCGTGCATGCGCATCATGTGCTGTTGCTGCGCCTGCTGTTCCGGCCCGCCGAACAGCCCGCGGGACACCGGGGTGAGCGCGGCGCCTCCTGCCAGGCCACCGAGAACGATCAAGCGCCGTCGGCTTAACATACGGGAACTCCCATCGCCATGTCCGAGCGTGGCATCGCCCGCCGGCACGGTCTTCTTCTGAAGTGCTCACTTCACGGGCGGATGCCGTGGGAGCGGTGCCGCCGCCCGGAAGGCGGCGGTGGTTCAGCCCACCGACAGGCGGCGCGGGGTGCGCCCGTCCAGGCAGTCGGCGTTGTAGGCGTCGAGCAGGCTCTGAGCCCGCTGGGACGCGTCGGCGAAGCAGTCGTCGGGGTCGGCGCCGTCCAGCACCCGGGCCATGGCCTGCGTCATCAGGTCCTGGATCCCGGCGAAGTCCCCGAGCACCGCGCCCAGCGCGGCGGGGGAGCCGTCGGCCGCGCGCAGCTGGGCGGTCGCGGCCCGGTGCACCGGGTGCCGGTCGAACCAGCCCTCCTGCTCCAGCAGGCCGGCCGCGGCCCCGGTGACCGGCAGGAAACCGGCCTCCCGGTGCCACCGCGCCGCGTTGCCCGCG
>NZ_JBSFGJ010000696.1:0-3152 GCF_053596515.1 Nonomuraea sp. NPDC001684 | reverse complement strand
CGCTCATCCGGGCGTCGCTGACCCGCACCATGTCGCGCACGCCCCTGGCCAGCAGCTTGCGCGGCAGCGGCAGGTTGCCGACCTCCGGCATGCCCGGGTAGCCCCTGGGGCCGCAGCCGCGCAGCACCAGCACCGAGGTCTCGTCGACGTCGAGGCCGGGCGAGTCGAGCCGGGCGCGGGCGTCCTCGACGCCGTCGAAGACGATCGCCCGGCCGCGGTGGCGCAGCAGCTCCGGCGAGGCGGCCGCGGGCTTGATCACGGCGCCGTCGGGCGCGAGGTTGCCGCGCAGCACGGCGATGCCCGCGTCGGGCAGCAGCGGGTCGGAGCGCCGCCGGATCACGGTGTCGTCCCAGATCTCGGCGCCGGCCAGGTGCTCGACCAGCGGCCTGCCGGTGACGGTGATCGCCGCGGGGTCGAGCAGGTCCTCGACCTCCCGCAGCAGGGCGGTCAGGCCGCCCGCCCGGAACAGGTCGTCCATCAGATGGCGGCCGGCGGGCTGGAGGTCGGCCAGCAGCGGCACGCCCGCGCCGGCCCGGTCGAAGTCGTCGAGGCTCAGCTCGACGCCGAGCCGCCCGGCGATGGCCAGCAGGTGCACGACCGCGTTGGTCGAGCCGCCGATCGCGGCCAGCGTCACGATGGCGTTGAGGAAGGAGGCCCTGGTCATGACGTGGCTGGGGCGGCGGCCCGCGCGTACCAGCTCGACGGCCAGCCGGCCGCTGTCGTGCGCGCGTTCCAGCAGGCGGCTGTCGGGGGCCGGGGTGCCGGCCGTGCCGGGCAGCGTCATGCCGAGCGCCTCGGCCATGCAGGCCATGGTGGAGGCGGTGCCCATCGTGTTGCAGTGGCCACGGCTGCGGATCATGGACGACTCGGAGGCGAGGAACGCCTCGCGGGAGAGCGTGCCGGCCCGCACCTCCTCGCTGAGCCGCCACACGTCGGTGCCGCAGCCGAGCGGCACGCCGCGGAAGTGGCCGGTCAGCATGGGCCCGCCGGGCACGACGAGCGCCGGCAGGTCGACCGAGGCGGCGGCCATGAGCAGCGCCGGAACGGTCTTGTCGCAGCCGCCGAGCAGCACCACGCCGTCGATCGGGTTGGCCCGCAGCAGCTCCTCGGCGGCCATCGCGGCCAGGTTGCGCCAGAGCATGGCGGTCGGGCGCACGTTCGTCTCGCCCAGCGACAGGACCGGCAGGTCGAGCGGCACGCCCCCGGCCGCCCACACGCCGTTCATGACGCCGCGGGCGACCTCGTCGAGGTGGGAGTTGCAGGGCGCGAGGTCGGAGGCGCTGTTGGCGATCGCGATGTGCGGCCGCTCGCCCTCGAACGCCTCGCGCGGCAGGCCGCGGCGCATCCAGGCCCGGTGGATGTAGGAGTTCCTGTCGTCACCGGAGTACCAGAGGGAACTGCGCAGCGCCATGTGACGGCACATTATCGGCAGCCCGGGGATTCAGCACCGCCTGCGGAGGAATGGGCAAGGGCATGGACCACATAGACGCGTACTGGCGGGCGGCCAACTACCTGTCCGTCGGGCAGATCTACCTGCTGGACAACCCGCTGCTGGCCGAGCCGCTGCGCCCCGAGCACATCAAGCCGCGGCTGCTCGGCCACTGGGGCACCACCCCGGGGCTGAACTTCTGCTTCGCCCACCTCAACCGGGTGATCTCCGAGCGCGACCAGGACATGATCTACATCGCCGGTCCCGGCCACGGCGGGCCCGCCGCCGTCGCGCACGCCTGGCTGGAGGGCTCCTACACCGAGCGCTATCCGGACGTCTCGCAGGACGTCGAGGGCATGCGGCGGCTGTTCCGCCAGTTCTCCTTCCCCGGCGGCATCCCCAGCCACGTCGCGCCCGAGACCCCCGGCTCCATCCACGAGGGCGGCGAGCTGGGATACTCCCTGGCCCACGCCTACGGCGCCGCGTTCGACAACCCCGGCCTGGTGGTCGCCTGCGTCATCGGCGACGGCGAGGCCGAGACCGGCCCGCTGGCCGCGAGCTGGCACTCCAACAAGTTCCTCGACCCCCGGCGCGACGGCGTCGTGCTCCCCATCCTGCACCTGAACGGCTACAAGATCGCCAACCCCACCGTGCTCGCCCGCATCCCCGAGCAGGACCTGTTCAAGCTCATGGAGGGGTACGGCTACCGCCCCCACCTCGTCGGCCCCTCGCACGAGGAGATGGCCGCCACCCTCGACACCGTCTTCGACGAGCTGGCCGAGTACAAGGACGGCCAGGACCGGCGGCTGCCGATGATCGTGCTGCGCACGCCGAAGGGCTGGACCGGTCCGCGCGAGGTGGACGGCAAGCCGGTCGAGGGCACCTGGCGGGCCCACCAGGTGCCGCTGGCCGGGGTCCGGGAGAACCCGGCGCACCTGGCGATGCTGGAGGAGTGGATGCGCTCGTACCGGCCGCAGGAGCTGTTCGGCTCCGACGGCAAGCCGGTCGAGGAGGTGCTGGCGACGGTGCCGCGGGGGCCGCTGCGGATGAGCGCCAACCCGCACGCCAACGGCGGCGAGCTGCTGCAGCCGCTGCGGCTGCCGGACTTCCGCCGGCACGCGGTCGAGGTCAAGTCCCCGGCCGCCCAGCTGACCGAGCCGACGCGGGTGCTCGGCGGGTTCCTGCGCGACGTGATCGCCGGCAACCCGCGCAACTTCCGGCTGCTGGGCCCCGACGAGACCGCCTCCAACCGGCTGCAGGACGTGTTCGAGGTCACCGACCGGGCGTGGGAGGCCGAGCTGCTGCCCACGGACGAGAACCTGGCCCCGGGCGGCCGGGTGATGGAGGTGCTGAGCGAGCACCTGTGCCAGGGCTGGCTGGAGGGCTATCTGCTGACCGGCCGGCACGGCCTGTTCAACTGCTACGAGGCGTTCATCCACATCATCGACGCCATGTTCAACCAGCACGCCAAGTGGCTGGAGTCGTCGCAGAAGATCTCGTGGCGGCGGCCGGTGGCGTCGCTGACGTACCTGCTGTCGTCGCACGTGTGGCGGCAGGACCACAACGGCTTCAGCCACCAGGACCCCGGCTTCCTGGACGTGGTCGTCAACAAGAAGGCGTCGGTCGTGCGGGTCTACCTGCCGCCGGACGCCAACACCCTGCTGTCGGTGGCCGACCACTGCCTGCGCTCGCGCGACTACGTCAACGTGATCGTGGCGGGCAA
>NZ_JBSFGJ010000695.1:0-3180 GCF_053596515.1 Nonomuraea sp. NPDC001684 | reverse complement strand
TCCACCCCGAGCGGACGGCACACCTCGCCCGTCCACGCCCCCGCCGCCACGATCACGACGTCCGCCTCCAGCGGGACGCCCTCGCCGGCGGGCACGCGTCCGGCCGCGGAAGGGGCGACGGGTTCGGCCGGCGGCACGGGGACGATCGGCTCCACCACGGGCGGGACGGGCTCGAAGGCCGGGGCGGGACCTCCCGGGGAGCCGTCCGGAGGGCCGCCGAAGGGCGCGTCGCCCGCTGCGCCGACCGGTCCCTCGGCGGACGCCTCAAGAGGGCTCTCGGTCAGGTCGCCGGTGGCGGACGGCGGGTGGTCCGGCGCGAGCGGGGCGGCCTGGCGCCAGGAGGTGGTCCGGCCGCTCACCGCGCCGGCTCCCGGCCCCGGCTGGGCCCACCGCGGCCCGTTCCCCGCCGGGATGTCCTCGTCGGCGGCGTGCAGGCGCACCTGCCCGTCGGAGGTGAGGACGGCGCTGCCGGGCAGCACCTCGGCGCCCCGGGCGACGGCGGCGCGCAGCAGCGCGTCGCGTACGGCGCTGCCGTCCACCCGGGCGGCGCCCGGCACGAGGAGCGCGCTGAGGTCGTCGGACAACGGCGGAAACAGGTCGGACGGCGTCAGCACGTCGGTGACCTCCCCCATCTCGGGCGCGTCGGCGTAGCGGCGGCGCAGCAGGGCCCGCACCGGTTCGAGATCGACCGGGTCCTCCGCCACCAGCAGGGCCCCGACCTTGGCGTAGCCGATGTCCTCGCCCAGGGCCTCGACCAGCCTCGGGTAGTGGCGGGCGCCCTCGCTGGTCAGCCGGTACCAGGCGTCGTCCTCCGGATGGTCCACCCAGGGGCACACGATGCCCGCGCCCGCCTGGGTCGCCTGGCCCTGGGAGCCGCGGTCCACCACGGTCACGGCCACGCCGCGGCCGCTCAGGTAGTAGGCCGCGCTCGCCCCGACGATCCCGCTGCCGATCACCACAACACGCATGCACCCATGATCGCAGGCGCGGGCGATCCCGGACGATGACCGGATCGTACGCTTACCATCCGGATACTCCCTCACGCCCATCCCCGGGGGCTACAGGACTGCCCATCGCTGCGGGAGCGGACCGGTGCGGGGAGGACCGGGCCGCACGCGGGTCAGGCCACGCCCCACCCGTGCGTCTGCATGAGGACGGAGGCCACCCGGGCGAACCGGTCGCCGTCGAGCACCGCGCCCTCGCGGCGGATGTCGCCCTCGTCCAGCACGAAGACCCGGTCGAGCCGCAGGTACGACACCCGCCCGTCGCGGCCCCACGCGCCGATCTCCAGCCAGTCGGAGCCGTCGTCGCCCCTGCTCGACAACATCATGCCGAGCAGCCTGCGCCCGGTACGGCCCACGACCAGCAGCGGCCGGTCCTTGCCCCGCGACGGATCCTCCTCGTACGGCACCCACGCCCACACGATCTCCCCCGGATCGGCCAGGCCGTCGAGGTCGGGGGAGTAGGCCAGAGTGACGGGACCGTTGAGCGAGTGGACCTCGCGTACGACGCCCCGGTCGGGCCGGGGGTCCTCACCTGCATCACGCATTGGGGGAGCTTACGGCGGCAGGCGACCCGAAATCCACCCGCCCGGGGGGAGCGGGGGAGGTCAGCAGGCGGCGCAGGACCGTCGGGGTGTGGCCGACGTGGCGGCGGATCGTACGGGTCAGGTGGGCCTGGTCGGCGAACCCGAGGTCGGCGGCGAGCGCGGCCAGGCCGGTCTCGCCGCTCTCCAGCCGGTCGAGCGCCCGGCTCACGCGCACCCGGTTGCGGTAGTGGGTCAGCGAGACGCCCAGCTCGCGGGTGAAGGCCCGGCTGAGCCGGTAGGGGGAGACGGCCAGCAACTCCGCCAGCGGCAACAGCCCGGCGGCCGCCGGATGGTCGGCCGAGATCGCCTCGCGGGCGGCGTCGGCGATGGCCGCGGTGGAGCGGGCGGGGGACGGGGCGGGCCGGCGTGCCGCGGCCGCCCCGTCTGCGGCGGCCGGGGTGGTGGGGCCGGCCAGCTGGGTGAGGGTGGCGCCGGTGAGCGACAGCAGGGATTCGACCAGGGCGAAGTCGGGGTCTCCCGCACGGGCGGTGGCCAGCAGGCGGCGGTGCGCGAGCTCCAGGCGGGCGTCGACGTAGACCGTGGAGCGGGCGAGGCGGGTGGCGTCGCCCGCGAGCGTGCGCCAGAGGGCGGGGGACAGGGACAGGGAGGTGCAGACGTCGCCGCCCGCCGGGTGGGCGAAGCGTTCCTCCTCGCCGGGGGCGCCGAGGTAGGCCATCGTCGGGTCGACGGCGGCCTTGCGGCCGTCGGCCATGCGGCGGAACGCGCCGCGGTGGACCAGCACCATGCGGTGGGCCCGGCCCACCTCGGGCCGCGACCAGCCGCGGTGGTCGTCGGCGCAGGTCACCAGGTCGAGGGTGAAGCCCTTCCCACGGGCCAGCGGCTTGGAGGATCGCACCCGCCGAACGCTACGCCCCACCACCGACAATCTCCCCCGCCAGGGCCTGGGGTCTTCGGCGACGCGTGCGTCCCCGGGGGGTACGGCGTCGGTCGGGGTACGCGACGGAGGCAGCACGGCGAGGGGGCGGCGGCGCGTGGGACTGGGCCGTACGACGGGGACGCGGGGGCCGTTCGGCGGAGACGTGCGGCGAGCGTGTGGCGGTGGGGTGCAAGGATGTTCAAGACCTCGGGGGGTGGCACCGGCAAGGGTGGGGGCATGACGACAGCGATTTCCTCCATTGTTTTCGACTGCGCCGACCCCGTCGCCCTGGCGGGCTTCTACGCCAAGGCGACCGGCTGGCAGGTCGGCGACTCCGATCCCGACTACGCCACCGTCACCGGCGGCCCCGTGCCGCTGGCCTTCCAGCGGATCGACGGCTACCAGGGCCCGGGCTGGCCCAACGACGGCAAGCACGTGCACCTCGACCTCACCGTCCCCGACGTCGAGGAGGCCAGGCGGGAGCTGGTCGCCCTGGGCGCCACCCTGCTCGGCCACCAGCCGGGCGGCGACGACTGGACGGTGCTGCTCGACCCCGAGGGCCACCCGTTCTGCGTGATGCCCGGCTAGAGCCCGGCGAAGAACGAAGTGCCCGACAGAACGGCTAGACGAGTAAGTCCTAAGTCGGGTCAGTGGTCGTAGGCGATCAGGGATCGGGTGATGGGCTGGCCGGTGGCGCGGTTGTGCCAGATGGCGG
>NZ_JBSFGJ010000694.1:0-3187 GCF_053596515.1 Nonomuraea sp. NPDC001684 | reverse complement strand
TCGACCGCACCAACCACCGCGCGAGCACCACCATCAACATCCTCACCGAACACCAGTTGACAGCAGCCCAAAGCCCTTAACTTCCCGGCATTGCCCCTAGGGGTACTCGCCGGCCTGGTGTGCCTGGCTGCACTCGGTACGCCGACGACCCCGGCGAACGCCGCGACGGCAGCCGCGGCCGGCAGCGAGGCCGCCGGCCGCTGCCGGGTCACCGTGGCCACGCCTCGCGTCAACGACACCGCTCAGATCGTCGCCTCCGCCGCCCGTCAGGGCTGCCTCACGGACGCGCTCCTGCGTGTCCGGCTCAAGCGCGCCGTCCCGGGCACGGACCCCGTCGTCAAGAGCGGCTCCACCCGGTCCGGCAGCGTCGCGCTCACCCTCCCCTGCGCGCCCGGCGTCTACTACGCCGTCGCCACCGACCACCGGGGCCGCGGCGCGACGTCCAGGGCGGTCCGGCTGACCTGCGCCCCGGCCCCGACGCCCACGGCGTCCCCCAAGCCCACCCCGACGGCCACCGCCACCCCGGCCCCTCAGCCGACCGCGACCGGCCCCGCCGGCACGGTGGGCACCGCCGAGGAGAACGAGGTCCTGCGCCTGGTCAACGCCGAGCGCGCCAAGGGCGGCTGCCAGCCGCTCAAGCACGACGCCCAGCTGCGCGCCGCGGCGTACGGCCACTCCGCCGACATGGCCGCCAAGGGCTACTTCAACCACACCTCGAAGGACGGCCGCAGCTTCATGGACCGCATCAGGGCGGCCGGCTTCACCGGCGGGACCGCCTTCGCCGAGAACATCGCCAGGGGCCAGGCCACCCCGGCCGCCGTGATGAACTCCTGGATGAACAGCTCGGGTCACCGGGCCAACATCATGAACTGCCGGTACACGGTGATCGGCGTGGGCGCGGCCAGGAACGGCCAGGGCCCCGTCCACTGGACGCAGGACTTCGCGGCCAGGTAGCCCTCGACGGGTGCCCCGCGCGCGTCGCGGGGCACCCCCGGGGTCAGACGCGGGTCAGCAGGACGTTTCCGTCGCCGGCCTTCCTGACCACGATGACCGCGTACAACCCGGTCACCTTCGGGTCGCTGATGGTCAGGCGTTCCATCTTGTTCGGGCCGCCGCTCGCGGACTTGCGGGCGGCGGAACGCGGCAGCCCCCACGCGGCGGAGTCGGGCGCCATCACGAAGAGGTCGAGGTCCTGCCCGTTGCGCGGCACGACCGTGAGCGTGGCGGGCACGCCCTTCTCGATCCACGTCGTGCGCACCTCGGCCAGCCTGCCGGCGGCGATGGGGAACTCCTGCGGCGTCCCGGCCTCCAGGTTGCCCGCGGCCGCCTCGGTCACCTCCATCGCGTACTCCTCGTAGTCGGCGTCGGAGCTGACCGAGTTGACGAACCAGTTGCGGGTGGCGGAGCTGGGCTGCACGGCGACGAAGTCCGCGCTGGTGGCGGTCCAGTCGGCGCTCCTGACGGCGTCGCCGCCGGCGTTGGGCGTGGTGGTCAGGTCGACGTCCGCGCCGTCCGGTCCGGTGACGGCGGCCACCACGTGCCATTTGCCGGGCGTGGTGACGAAGGCCGTCTGCAGCGGGACGTTGGCGGGCCGGCGGATCGGATGCCGGTCGGCCAGGTCCTCCACGTGCTGGGTGGAGACGGCGTTCTGGAACAGCGCCGCCTCCGCCAGGTCGTGGTGCTGCGGGTCGAGCAGGGTCAGGAAGTGGTCGAGGTCCTGGGCGACCGCCTTCCTGAACGCGGCCACGACGGTCTCGGGCCCGACGCCGCCGAGGTCCCAGTACTTCTCGTCCCGCGTTCCGGAGTCGGCCAGGTCGAGCAGCACCCCGGCCACGCGGCCCTCGGTCCTGCCCGCGTCCGCCCCGGTCGGCCAGCCGTCGCTGAACCAGCGCGGGCTCTCCAGGTCGATCGCGGAGGTCGGCCACCGGTAGTGCGTGTCGTCGTAGGTCTGGACGGCGACCCAGTCGGCCCACCCCTCGATCCAGGCGCAGGTCGGGTTGATCATCGGCGCCCACATGAAGTGCTGTCCGCAGGCGCCGCCGGTCGACGGCCGCACGCCGGTGTAGTCCATGATGAAGTGCCCCAGCTCGTGGGGAAGCGTCATCTTCTCCAGCGGTATCGAGGCGTCCAGGTTGATCTGGAAGCGGCCCAGGCAGTCGGGGCCGGCACCCGGGCAGTAGTACGACGTGGGCAGCACCTTGTCCGGCCGCCAGATGATGGTCACCGACTGGCAGTTCTGCTCGCCCGGCTTCCAGCAGTCGTCGGCCGGGTCGTTCAGCCAGCCGGTGTAGGCCCTCCACGTGTCGTAGGCGGCCGAGTGCAGGCGGAACGCCCCCTCCATCGGGTCGCCGGCCGCGCTGCGGTAGTCGATGACGGTGACCGACGTGCCGGGAGGGACGTCCGGCGTGGTCGGGCCGGCGTCGGTGTAGATGTCGCCGGCCTTCTCCGAGAAGCCCACGGACCAGTAATTGCTGACCGGGCTGACCTCGATGTTGACGTCCTGGCCCGTGCCGTCCTCCTCGGTGCCGGGGAAGCACAGCTTGTAGGCGCCGGACGCGTCCGTCTCGGCCCAGCCGAGACTGAGCCGGCCGTTCGTGTCGGTGTCGAACGCGTCCACCTCGGCCATGGGCACGCCGCCGACGGTTCCGTCCGCCTTGAAGTAGGTGACGCGCCCCTGCACGCACGTGTCGCCGGCCGCCGCCCTCGCGGTCCTCTCCGTACGGCGCCCGCGGCCCTCGCGCGGCATGCCGAACACCGACGACTGCGCGCCCACGGTGACGTAGGCGAGCCCGCCGGAAGCGGGCCCAGGACGCCCGTCGCGGGCCTGGACGCGGATGGAGGCGGGGCCCGGCCCGACCGCCGTGACGACGCCCTCGTACCGGACCGTCCGGCCCGCACGGGCCCGCCAGGTCCGTGTGGCCCGGTCCACCGGGCTGCGGCCGATCGTCGCGGCGGCGCGGTCGAGCCCGGCGGGCGGGGTCGCCCACTTCAGGGTGTCCGGCAGCTCGATGATCGTGGTGGCGTCGGGCAGGTCCTGTTTCGGGGTCACCTCGACCGTGAGCTTCGCGCTCTGCCCCACGGCGGGGGCGCGATCGAGCGAGACGTCGACGGTGAAGCAGTCCCCCGGGACGCAGGACGGCTGTCCCGGGGCTGCGGCGTGGGCCGGGGCCGTGGTGAGTCCCACGGC
>NZ_JBSFGJ010000693.1:0-3191 GCF_053596515.1 Nonomuraea sp. NPDC001684 | reverse complement strand
GCCGCCATCTGGCACAACCGCGCCACCGGCCAGCCCATCACCCGATCCCTGATCGCCTACGACCACTGACCCGACTTAGGACTTACTCGTCTAGCCCGGCTGGTGGACGGACGACCGTGGGTGGCTGGGCCCGGGAGCTCGGCCGCCTCCTGCCGGGTGCCGAAGGAGACCGGTCTGGTCGTGGGGCGGTGCGAGGGGACGAAACGGATGTACCGTCCCAGACATGAGGGCCTGGCGCCGCTACGGCAGTTCCTTGACGAGATGTGGGCCGAATCGCTGGACTTCGCGCGTCGTGCTGCGGAGGGGAAGCGCGGAATGCCCGATGAACGACCAGACACGGGATCACGCCGACCAGAGACGGGATCAAGCCGACCACACACCGGATCACGCCGATCACACACCGGATCACGCCGACCAGAGCCGCCACCACGCCGACCGGAGACGGGAGCACGCCGAGCGGCGCCGTCGCCGCGTCCGGGGCTGCCGCCTCGGACAACCGGGCGAACGCGAGGGCTGTGGCCCGTGATGCGGGTGTGGCCGCCGGCGCGTTCCCGGCGTGGCCTGGTGGAGGCGTCGGGCGGCGTGCGTGGCCGGTGAGGGTACGGCTGATTGTGGCCGTACCCTCGTTGTGGGCCTTTGGGGTGGTTAGAGGGTGCCGCCGAAGCCGACTGGCCTGGCCTCGTCCTCACCGATCTCGACGAAACCGAGCGAGGCCACCGGCACGACCACGCGCCGGCCCTTGACGTCGGTGATGGCGAAGACGCCGCGATCTACCGACAGCGCGTTCCTGATCTCCTCTTCGACCTGCTCGGCGGAGAGGTCGGTCTCGACAACGAGTTCGCGGTGTACCGAGCGTACGCCGATCTTGACTTCCATCGTGGCTCCCTAGTCGACTGGGTTAGCGCTCGGTTCCATCGTCGCCGCTCGGAGGCCCGGAGGCGGTGAATGATCGCGCCCAGCGAACGGGTTATGCCGTACGCGGAAAACCGCTGATCCCGCGCCAGGCGAGCCGCGCCATGAGCTGCTCGGCCGCGTCCTTGGGGATCGAGCCCTGCGCGGTGACCCAGTAGCGGGCGCTCACCTCGGCCATGCCGACCAGCCCGACGCCGAGCAGGTGGGCCTCGTCGCTGGTGCAGCCGGTGTCCTCCTGGATGACCGCGCTGACCATCTCGGCGCACTCCTGCAGGGACCGCTCCACCCGCTGGCGCACCGGCGCGACGTTGCGCAGGTCGGACTCGAAGACCAGCCGGAACGCCTCCCCCTGCGTGGAGACGAAGTCGAAGAACGCGCTGAACGTGGCCTGCACCCGCAGCTTGTTCTCGTGAGTGGAGGCCAGGGCCTCGCGGCAGCGGTTGACCATGTCGTCGACGTGCAGGTCGAGCAGCGCGAGGTAGAGCTCCAGCTTGCCGGGGAAGTGCTGGTAGAGCACCGGCTTGCTGACCCCGGCCCGATCGGCGATCTCGTCCATGGCGGCCGCGTGGTAGCCGTTCTCCACGAACACTTCCTGCGCGGCGCTCAGCAGTTGCCGGCGTCGGGCCAGTCGGGGCAGCCGGGTGCCCCGGGGCTTCGCGTCCGGGGTTGCGGTCACGCGGGTCTCCATTGGTCTCTCAGCGAACTGTGCCGACATCCTACGTGCGGGTGGTCGTCACCTCGGCGGTCATCGTCATACACGCTCGATCTGGCGGGCGCCCCGTGCTCAGCGGTAGTCGTCGTCGTCGTAGTCGACGACGCGGTCCTGGTCGGCCGCGTCGGCGGGGTCGGCGTCGAGCGGAAGCTCGCGGCGCTCCTGGGCGGTCTCCTGGCGGATCTCGCGATGCTGCTCGGCGGCGTCGGCCTCGGGCGTCTCCGGCGACAACTCCTCTTCCTCCTCCTCGTCGTAGACGCTCTCGTCCCCGCGGGTGTCCATCTCCGACATCTTCGGCCCCCCTCTTGGTGCGGACGGGTCCAGACTACGCCCGGCCGAAAAGGTCGCCGTGCTTCTCCACTCTGGCGAGTACGTCAGGGGCGGTGAACACCAGGTCATCGGCGTGTTCACAGTCCTCGACCTCCTTCCACAACAGCGGCGTCGAGACCGTCGGCCGCTCCCTGGCCCGCAGCGAGTACGGTGCCACGGTGGTCTTGGCCGGATTGTTCTGACTCCAGTCGATGAACACCTTGCCCGGCCTGGCCTTCCTGGCCATGACGCTGACGATCTCCTTCGGGTGCTCCTTCTCCAGGACCTGGGCCAGCCTCTTGGCGTACGCGGAGGGCTCCTCGCGGCAGTCCCAGTCGGCGTACAGCTGCATGCCCTTGTTGCCGCTGGTCTTGGGCCTGGCGTCGAGCCCCTCGCCCTTCAGCACCTCGCGCAGCGTGAGCGCCACCCGGCAGCACTCCACGATGGTCGCCGGCGCGCCCGGGTCCAGGTCGAACACGAGCGTGTCGGGCGGCAGCGCCGCGCCGTCGTCGTCCACCCGCCACTGGGGCACGTGCAGCTCCAGCGCGGCCAGGTTGGCGTAGTAGGCGAGCGTCGGCAGGTCCTCGATGACGGCGAAGTCGATGCTCTCGCGGCCCTTGGTGCTGCCGGGGGCGGGCAGGTTGACCTTCCTGACCCAGTCGGGCGTGTGCTCGGGCGCGTTCTTCTCGAAGAAGAACTGGCCGGTGACGCCGTTGGGGTACCGCTTGACGGTCAGGGGCCGGCCGGCGAGGTGCGGCAGCAGGACGGGGGCCACGCGGCTGTAGTAGTCGATGACCTCGGCCTTGGTGAAGCCGATCTCCGGATAGAGCACCTTGTCCAGGTTGCTCAGCGTCAGCTCGCGCCCGTCGACCCTGACCGGCACCTTCTTCACAGCGTCACCTCCGCGGGGAGCTTGTCGGCGCGCAGCCCGCGCCACACCGGATGTCTCAGCCGCAGCTCGTCGGTCCACATGGTGTAGCCCACCTCCCCGACGAGATCGGGCCTAACCCACCGATTTCTCCACGGGACCGCGTTCGTGAACGGGCTGCGCGGGATCTCCAGAGGTCGGAGCGCCTGGTGGAGGTCGTCCAGGATGGCGTCGGTGAACCCGGTTCCCACGTGGCCGACGTACGTCAGCCCTTCACCGGTGAAGACGCCCATGACGAGCGAGCCGATCCCGCCGGCTCTGCGGCCCTTGCCGGGTTTCCAGCCGCCGATCACGACGTCCCGCGTGCTGAGGTGCTTGACCTTGATCCAC
>NZ_JBSFGJ010000692.1:0-3196 GCF_053596515.1 Nonomuraea sp. NPDC001684 | reverse complement strand
ATCGCGGTGCCGACGTCGTGCACGAAGTGCAGCACGTCCTCGGTCTCCTGCGGGGTCAGGGCCGACAGGTCGCGGCCCCGGCCGGTGGGCACGAGGAAGAACACGCTCCACAGCAGCGCGCCCTCCCGGCGTACCAGGGCGGCGATGTCCGGCAGGCTCGTCAGGTTGTGGCGGGTCACGGTGGTGTTGATCTGCACCTTGAGCCCGGCCTCGCGGGCCGCCCGCCAGGCGCGCAGGGTGCGGGTGAACACGCCGTCGTAGCCGCGGAAGGCGTCGTGTACGGGCGCGGTCGCGCCGTCGAGGCTGAGCGAGACGGCGGCGGCCCCGGCCTCGCGCAGCCGGGCGAGGTCGGCCGGGTCGAGGGCGGGGGTGGCCGACGGGGACACGGCCGGGGCCAGGCCGCGGGCGTGGCGGACCAGGTCGAGCAGGTCGGGCCGCTCGAACGGGTCGCCGCCGGTGATCACGAACAGCGGCGGGGGCGTGCCGAAGTCCGCCACCTGGCCGATGAGCCGGTACGCCTCCTGGGTGGTCAGCTCCGCCGGGTGCCGGTCGGGCACGGCTTCGGCGCGGCAGTGCAGGCAGGCCAGCGGGCAGGCGCGGGTGACCTCCCAGATCACGATGAACGGGCCGGCGGCGACGTCGCGCCGGACGCGGCGCAGCGGCCGCCCGCCGGGTGGTGCGGTCATGCGGGTGCTCCTCGCAGGAGGTGGTCCACGACGTCGGCGGCCGAGTGGTCGTCGGGCAGGCCGTCCAGGAAGGCCAGGTCCTGGCCCAGGGTGAGCAGGGCGGGCTCGCGGTAGCCGTCGGCGCGGTGCTGGCCCAGGCCGATGGCGGCGGTCAGCCCGTTGCACAGGCACTGGCGGCCCTCGGCCTCCTCGGCGGGCCGGCCCTTGCGGACGTAGGCGTCCACGGGTTCGGCGGGGCAGCGGTAGCCGATCGCACCGCCGGGCCTGACGTACGGGGTGCGCAGGTAGCCCAGGTCGCACAGCCGGGGACGCCGGTCGAACACCTCGGGCTCCGACAGGGTGCCGGGCAGGCCCGCGACCTTGAACGGGAAGCCGGTGGGCGAGGCGCGCGGGTCGTTGCGCACCTCCAGCGCGCCCCGGCGGGCCCGGCTCAGCATGCGCCGCCGCAGGCCGTCGTCGAGGCCCGACTCCCGGCACAGCGCGAACGCCGTCCCGACCTGGATGCCGGCGGCGCCGGTGGCCCGCGCGCCGGCCGCGCCGCCGGGGGTGGCGTAGCCGCCGGCCAGCCAGAACGGCAGCCCGATCGCGGCGACCTTGGCGGTGTCGGCCTCGTCGCGCGGCCCGTAGACGGGTTCGCCGCGCTCGTCGAGCACCAGCCGGCCGCGCGGCGGCGCGCTGTGCCCGCCGGCCACCGGCGTCTCCAGGACGAACCCGTCGGGCCTGGTCACCGGCGAGCGGGCCAGGTAGGCGGCCAGCACGTGCGAGGAGACGATCGCCAGCAGCTTGGGCCGCCGCAGCGGCTCGGCGGGGGCGGCCCCGGGCCACAGCGCGGCCGGGTCGAGGCCGACCGTGTGGCGGGCGTCGCCGGCGTCGGCCACGGCGACGGTGAGCTCGGCCGGGCGGTGCGCGGCGAAGGCGTCGAGCAGCGCCGGTATCTCCGCCGGGATGCCGGCGCCCATCAGCACGTAGTCGACGCCGGCCAGCATCGCGCCGTAGGCGGCGGCGGGCGTGGCGAGCTGGATCTTCTCCAGGTAGTTGACGCCGACCGGCCCGTCGTGGCCCTGCTTGGCCAGGAAGACCTCGGCGAAGTTGGCGACCACGGCCAGCTCGTCGCGGGCCCGGCTGGGCCGCAGCCCGAGCCGGGGCACCGGCCGGTAGGGCGTGCCGGGCGCGATCCCGCCGGGCACGAACCAACGTCCGAGCACCCGTTCGGCGATCTCGGGGATGGGGAAGCCGGCCAGTGCCCGGCGCAGGTCGCCGCCGGGGTCGCCGCGCTGGAGGCGGCGGGCCAGGGCGACGTCCAGGGCGGTGCCCGACACCACGCCGAGCTGCCCGGTACGGGCGACCGCGCGCGCCAGCCGCCAGCCGGACACCGCGACGCCCATGCCGCCCTGGATCAGGACGGGGAGCCCGGCCTCAGACACGCCGCGCCCGCAGCGTGCCGGCCCAGGTGAGCACGTCGGCGTTGATCTCCCTGGCCACCTCGCGGGTGGCCAGGATGTGCACGACGTCGTCCTCGGGCAGCGTCTCGACCATGAGCGACAGGCCATCGCAGTCGCTGACGTGCGGCAGGATCTCCCGTGCCAGGGCGACGCCCCAGGCGGCCTGGTTCTCGTCGATCTCGCCCAGGCCGTCGACCGCGGCCAGGTCGGCCAGCTCGGCCAGCTCGCGGATGTTGCGGATCGTGTCGTCGTGGTCGCTGAGCAGCTTGTCCACGTAGTGCGCGCCGAGGACGGACGTCAGGCCAGGGTACATGGCCTCCTCCTCGTAGCGGAAGTGCGGCCCGACGGCCGCCGACAGCGCCGCCACCAGTTTCCCGGCCCGCGCCGCGTCGCCGGCGCCGAAGGCGTCGATCAGCGCGAGCAGCAGGTCCCTGACCTCGCGGTGCTCAGCGTGGAAGGTCTCGGTGAAGTGATGGCCGATGGACAGCACACAGTCCTCCAGCTGGATGGTTCCGGACGTCGCCGGTCGCATGGTTCCCCTCCCCTGTCACTCGTCGGCGGCGAGGGTGGCGCCGCAGGTCAGCAGGGCGGCGCCGGTGAGCGTCAGCAGCCCGCCGAGGCCGATGGCCAGGTTGCCGAGCTGCCAGGCCTGGTAGGCGTTGAGCAGGGAGGCGCGCAGCATCTGGCCGGTGAAGGCGGTCTGCCGCAGGCTCTCCAGCTCGGCGTCCGCGCCGCCCGCCGCGAACAGCTCGGCACTGACCTGCGCGTACGTCCGGCCGCCGGTGGCGGTCAGCACGTTGCGGCCGATCACCTGGGCGTAGGCCCTGGCCTGCGGGCCGGTCAGGACGGCGCGGCCCTCGTGGGCGGCGAGCTCGGCGGGCAGCCCCTTGCCGGGGAAACTGATGGCCTGCCGGCGCAGCTCGTCGCGGATCTCGCCGCGCGCCTGGACGCCTCGGGCGGCCATGACGGGGCCGGCGGCCGCCATCGCGGCGCCGGCGGCGCCCAGCAGCGCTCTCGCCGCGCCTCGGACAACGCTCATCTCATCCTCCTGGTCACGTGGTTGGCCCG
>NZ_JBSFGJ010000691.1:0-3212 GCF_053596515.1 Nonomuraea sp. NPDC001684 | reverse complement strand
CCTCGGCCTGCAACGCGGCGGCGAGCATCTTGCGGGCACCCTCGCGAACGATCTGGTCGATCAACGAGGAGGACGCCGGGTTGTGGTCGTCAGCGGGCAGTTCGGGCACTACGGTAAGCGGCACGGGTGTGCCTTCCCGACCGACGTTGGCGCGTCGGCCTATCTCGAAACCTTGATCAGATGATTCGGGAAGGTACACCCCTTCCCGTCAGATCCACAGGTTTCGATCATTGCTCAGGAAGCGCTGTAGGCGATCCTCGGTGCCGCGCTGGGCTACGCGAGACATTGGAGTCAGACCATGGTTCACACAGAGAACTGAAGAGAGACAGGCACAGCGAGTCTCATCGTGGGGATGCGGAAGAAGCGGATCGAGTTGAGGGAGTGGTGCTGGCCACGACCAATGCAGGACGCTCATTGAAGAGATCGCCGCTGACGCTGGTCTCTTGGTGGACAAGAGGCTCCGCGAGCGGGTGGCGGAGGACATACGCTACGCCGCAGGGCCGCACCGATGCGAGGGCTTCAGCGCCTTGGAGGTTCGGCGGAGACGCCTTCGAGTGCCTCTCGGCGAGACTGCGTGGCGACCGCCGTCTCCCCAAGCTCAGCCCCAACAGGGAGATGAGTCAGTTCCTCATGGACCAGGAGTCGCCACATGCTCACATCGATGATCTGGCGTACAGCCTCATGGTTGACGGCCGGGAAAAGTTCCTGGCTTGGAGGGCTCGCCGTATCAAAGGCTGGAGACGCTGCGCCTGCCGAAAATTCCATCCACGCAGGTCAAGCCGCTTGTGAGTACTCATGGAGGACGCCGCCGAGCCGGTCTCGTCGGCGTACGTTCAGGTCGATGATTCGCTCTGGGGCCGTGATCGGATCGGGGACGGTGCGCAGCGGGGCTGCTTGGTTCAGGGCTTGATGTGCTCGGTGCTGGTTGTAGAAGTGTTCATATTCGTGCAGGGCGTGCCGCAGGTGGTGTTCGTTCCAGGTCAGGCAGCGGTCGAGGAGCTCGTGACGGCACGACTGGACCCACCGCTCCATGATGGAGTTCATCCGCGGCATCCGGATGCCGGTGCGCACCGTCTTGATGCCGGCCTCGGCGAGCACCTCGTCCATGAGGACAGGGAACTTTCCATCCCGATCGCGGAGCAGAAAGCGCGCCCGACAGCCCGCATCGTTCAGATCCATCACCAGATTCCTGATCGCTTGGATGACCCAGCTGGCGCTCGGGTGTGCGGTGGTGCCGAGCACACGGACCCGCCTCGTGGCGTGCTCGATCACCGCCAGGATGTACTGGCGTTGCTCGTTGAGGGTGATGGTCTCGATGAAGTCGCAGGCCGGCATGGCGTCGGCTTGGGAGCGCAGGAAGTCGGCCTATGTGGTGGAGGCCCGCTCGGGCGCCGGATCGAGACCGGCCTGTTTGAGGATCTCCCACACCGTGGACGGCGCGACCTTGATACCGAGGGTGGCGAGCTCACCATGCACCCGCCGATAGCCCCGGCTCGGGTTCTCCCGCACCAGACGCAAGATAAGAACGCGGATGGAGCGGACCTTGGGCGGGCGCCCACGTCGCTTCGGCCGGCAGGTACGGGCATGACGCCGTCTCGTCAGATCGCGGTGCCAGCGCAGCACAGTATCCGGTTGGATGAGCAGCCGCAGCCGACGCAGGACCTCCCGGGGCAGCGAGGTCAGGAGCGCGGCCAGGAAGGCTCGGTCCTCGGGTGCGAATCTCACCCAGGTGTCGGCGCTGAGTTGGCGTTCAAGGACGGTGATCTGGTGACGCAGGGCGAGGATCTCCACGTCCTTGTCTCGATCGCCCATGGGCAGCAACCGCAGCGCGGCGAAAGCGTTCGTGACGGTCAGATAGGCAAGGCGAAGGAGCACGGCCGATCATCTTGCCGTACGCGCTCCCGTCTCCTGAGAGACCGGAGCTCGCGTACTTCACAAAAAGCCCTCGCAGGGCCACGACCTGGGCGGATGTAATTATCGGCAGGCACAACCTGGCCTGTACCGCTTCAAAATTCGTGCGCGTGGCCTGAGCTGGTGCTTCTTCGGGTTGGCTAGGCTGCTCGGTGGTACTCGTTGATCGCTCCGCTGAGCACCTTTCGGCGCTGAATGCGGCCTTCCCGCGGTACCACAACTTGCTCGTCCTGATCGGGTGGGCGTTGTTGGCGGGACTGGTGCGGTCGGTGCGTGTTGTAGTGCTCGGCGTACTCCTCCAGGACCGATTGAAGGTGGCGTTCGTCGTAGATCAGCATCCGGTCGGTGCATTCTGCTCAGACGGTGCGCACCCAGCGCTCGGCGTAGCAGTTGGCTCGGGGCGTCCGCGGCGGCGTCTTCATCACCGTGACACCCTCGCCGGCGAAGACCTCATCGAAAGCGGCGGTGAGCTTGGCGTCCCGATCACGGATGAGGAACCGAAACGACCCAGCCCCTGCCCGAGGTTCATGAGCAGGTCGGACAGCCGTTGGCGGCCCGAGTGGCTCGCCAAACAGATCCGCCAACTCGGCATCTCAACTCTCCCCGCCCGCGGAGCAGCCCTCCGCCAGCACATCCAAGACAGCCCCGCCCCGATCATCGCTGACGCCCTCGGCTTTCACCCTGTCACCACGGCCAAGCTCGCCGCCGAGACCGGAACCACCTACAACCGCTACGCCCCAGGCGACCACACAAAGTCACCACTACCCAGGCCACCCCGCCGAACTGACGACAGTTGAATAAGCGAGCCCACCAGTCTGGGACCCCTGCAGCCGCGCGGCGCCGGCGGCTTCTCCCTGGGCCACGACCAGGGCCAAACGCGCGTCGGCCGCCTCCTGCCTGGCGGTCTCGGCGCGGCCTTCGGTGGTCTCGGCCCGGGCCTGGGCCTGATGGCTGTCGTGCTCGGCACGCTCGCGGGCGAGGTCGGCATCAGCGGCCGCGGCCCGCAGGGTCTCGGCGAGCCGGGCGTGCTCGTCCGCCGCAGCGCGCAGCCGCCGCTCTGCGGGAGTGGATCGAACAGGAGCGCTCTGGTAAGAGGGGCTGACCCTCACCCGTCCAAGTTAAGTCCAAGGCGTTTTCAAGCGTGATCATTTAGACCTGTGGGGCGGATGAGATCCATTCGCGGCAACACAGGGGGATCCAGCAAGTAATGGGAATGCTTCGTAAGGCCATGCCCGTCGCGACGGCGGTAGCCGCGCTGGCGATCGTGGCGATGGCGCCCGTCTCAGCGGCGTCGGCCTCGG
>NZ_JBSFGJ010000690.1:0-3223 GCF_053596515.1 Nonomuraea sp. NPDC001684 | reverse complement strand
CCCGCCTCGCTGACCGAGGGCCTGGAGAGATCCGAGCGCGCGCTGGCCAGAGGGGTGCGGGTGCGCGCCCTGCACGCGCAGAGCTCCTTCGCCCAGCCGGTGCCGCGCGGGTTCGTGGATCGGTGGACGAGGCAGGGCCGCGAGGTGCGGGCCGCGCCCGTCGTGCCGACCCGGATGCTCATCTACGACCGGCACACCGCCGGAGTCCAGGCCGACCCCGCCGACCTGGACTCCGGCGCGCTGGTGATCCGCGGCGGAGGCGTGGTGAGGTCGCTGGCGTCGCTGTACGACAACTGCTGGATGGCGGCCTCGGAGCCGAAGGACGTCCCGGGCTCCTCGGACGCCGGGGCGCTCACCGAGCAGCAGCGCGCCGTCCTGCGCCTGCTGGCCGTCGGCGCCAAGGACTCGGCGCTCGCCCGCACGCTGGGAGTGTCCACCCGGACGGTCACACGGGTGGTGGGTGAGGTCAGCACGCTGCTCGGCGCCACGAGCCGCTTCCAGGCGGGCGTCCGCGCGACCCGGCTGGGCTGGCTCGACTAGCGCAGCCGCGAACGCGGGGTCGAGCCCGGCGCGGACGTCGGCGGATCCTGGCCACGGACACCGGCACCGCCGTCGCCCCGGTGCGGCCGCCGCTCAGCCCCGGCCGGACGCCTGCTTGGCGGCGTACGCCTGCCGCCACTCCTCGGCCGCCTGCAGCATGGCGTGGCCGACGTGGTCGAAGAAGTCGCCGATGTCCTGCAGCCGGGTCCCGGCGGGCGAGGCGGCTCCGAGCATCGCCGCGCCTTGGCGGGCGACGTCGGCCAGCAGCGCGTTCTGGCGGGCGCTGGCCGTCCAGCCGCGGAACCAGGCGTCGGCGTCGATGACGTAGCGGTCGCGCCGCCGGCGCGGGTCGCGTTCGCGCCGGATCAGCTCCTGCCGTTCGAGCTCGCCGATCGCCTTGGAGACCGAGGCGGGGCTGACCTGGAGCCTGCGGGTGAGCTCGGCCGCGGTGAGGTTGCCGCTGTCGGTGAGGTAGAGGCTGGCCAGGACGCGGGCGGTCATCCGCGACAACCCGGTGCCGATCATGACCGTGGTGAACTCCTCCTCCAGATCGGTGACCGCCTTGCGGTCGCGCGTCCCGGAGGCCGCCGGACGTCTGCGGGCGCGGTCGCGGGTGGCCTGGTGCGCCTGGTCGGCCTGGTAGCCGTCGGGGCCGCCGTTGCGGGCCACCTCGCGCGTGACGGTGGACAGCGGCCGGTTCAGGCGGGTGGCGATCTCGGTCTGGGTCAGCCCTTCGGCCAGCCCCTCGGCGATCTGCCGGCGGTCCTGGTGGGTCAGCCTGCCTCCGGGCATCGGCGGCGCCTTCCTGGTCGTACGCGCAACGGACGGCTGCAGTCTTGCATTCGCCGCCATCTCATTGCAACTCAACCGACTTGCATTCATCATCACGCCATTGCAATTAACGCTGAATACCTGTTGAATAGGCACTTTTTAGTTGACGAATTTGCGAATGCAAGTTAGCTTTTCCGTTGTCGCGAACGTCAAGAATCGCGCCGCCCACCCCTAGACAAGGAACCGACGTGACCGCATCCCAGTCCGCGAAAGCGGCGGTGCTCACCGCCGCGACCCTGGCCGCCACGGCCCTGCCCGCCGCCGCGTCCCCCGCTCCCGGGCATGCCGGGGTGCAGCAGGTGCTCGACCGGACGGTGGCCGCCAAGCTCGCGCCCGGCATGGTCGCCGACGTCCGCGACGGCCGCCGCTCCTGGTTCGGCTCGGCGGGCGTGTCCGACACCGGGACCGGACGCGAGCGCCGGCAGAACGAGCGGTTCCGCATCGGCAGCGCCTCCAAGGCGTTCACCGCCACCGTGGTGCTCAAGCTCGCGGCCGAGGGGAAGCTGAGCCTCGACGACACCCTTGACAGGCACCTGCCCGGCCTGTTCGACGGCAGCGCCTACGACCCGGGCAAGATCACCATCCGGCAGCTGCTCAACCAGACCAGCGGCATCTTCGCCTACACCGACGACGAGAAGTTCTTCGGCACGGGCGGCGCCGAGTGGTTCAAGCATCGCTTCGACACCTACACCCCCGAGCAGCTGGTGAAGATCGCCCTGGCCCACCCGCCCACCGGCGAGCCGGGCCGGCGTTTCAAGTACTCCAACACCAACTACATCCTGGCCGCGATGATCGTCGAGAAGGCGACGGGCCGGACGTTCGAGCAGGAACTCAACCGGACCGTCATCCGCCCCCTGCGGCTGAACGGCACCTCCCTGCCCGGCGCCGACCCCGGGATCCGGGGCCCGCACCCCGTGCACTACTCCATCCTGTTCTCCCGCGACCCCCAGCCCACCGTCCACGACGCCACCCTGATGAACCAGTCCTTCGCCTGGGCCGCCGGCGGCCTCATCTCCACCACCACCGACCTCAACCGGTTCTTCGCCGCCCTGTTCGGCGGACGTGTCCTGCCGGGCGCGCAGTTGCGCGAGATGCTCACGACCGTCCCCACCGAGGGGGCGGGCTGGATCCCCGACACCCGGTACGGCCTGGGCGTTTTCGAACAGAAGCTGCCCTGCGGCACCAGCGTGTGGGGCAACGGCGGCGCCACGTACGGATCGTGGAACTACAGCATGGGCACCCGCGACGGCAGGCACCGCCTCACCACGCAGGTCAACGGCGACTGGGCGCCCCTGAGCGTCTTCAACGACGCCCTGGCCGCCGAGTTCTGCCCCTCCCCCGCCGCTTATGGATCTTGAGACATTCGAACATATGGTAAAAAAAGGGAGTTAGATCATGACCGAAATGCCAGCAGATTGAAGGATGCCTGTGCTCAGGAAGACCCTCACGGCCGCCGCGTTCACCCTCGTCGCCGCCACCTCCCTCATGGCGATCCCGACGGCCGCCAGCGCGGACGTCTACTGCGGCGACGGCTACAAGGTCGTCCACCAGAGCGAGATGCACAACTACACCAAGGTCTGGGGGACGGTGTACCTGACCTACAACAGCAGCACCGGCAAGAACTGCGTGACGGTCGTCAAGAGCAACTACGTCGGCACCAGCACCTGGACCAACGTCACGCTCACCGTCCAGGGCGGTAGCAGCTACGGCGTGAGCGAGACCGTCAAGTACTACGGCGGCCCGGTCTACGCCGGCGCCAAGGGCGCCTGCGTGAAGTACTCGGCCATCATCGAGGCCCCCAGCGGCGCCCGCGCCATCGGCGGACGCTCCACGTGGGGCAACTGCGGCTGAC
>NZ_JBSFGJ010000689.1:0-3228 GCF_053596515.1 Nonomuraea sp. NPDC001684 | reverse complement strand
GCAGCCGCGCCAGGTCGGGCAGCTCCTCGGCCGGGTCGCCCCGGTCGCCGGGGGCGTAGAGCTGCGCCAGCTCCTCGTCGGAGAGGGCCGCCAGCGCCACCAGGCCACCGGTGGCCTGGTGGGCCGGGAAGACCATGCCTTCGCGGCTGCCCACCCGCAGGGCCTGCCCGCACTCGACCGAGGCGATGAAGCGCACGTTGCGCCCGGTGCGGATGCTGAGGTTCACCGTCTCGTCGATCCGGTCCACCAGCGCCCGCATCTCGCCGAGCGCCGCCGCCCGCAGCGCGCCGACGTCGGACTGCGCGCGCTCGGCCAGCGCGAGGACCGGGCCCACCCGGTAGCTGCGGTCGTCGTTCTGCACCGCGAAATCGCGGTACACCAGCGCGGTCAGCAGCCGGTGGGCCGTGGAGCGGGCCACGCCGAGCCGCTCGGCGGCGGCCGAGACGGTGATCACCCCGTCGAGCTGGAGGATCTGGGCGAGCCGCAGGGCATGGTCGACGCTCGTGGGCGCGTAGGCCGGCGGGGTCTTCATGGGCTTGGCCATGGGACCGATCCTGGCACATGAATTCCGCTGTGCAGAATCCTCTTTTCCAGTCAGGTCGCCTGCGCGGATAGTCGGGGCCATGCCCCACGTGAACGCCGGCGGCTCGCCGGTCAAGATCGCCGCCGTGGACCGGCCGGACCAGCCCTCGCTCAGTCCCGAGCTGGAGGACCTCTACCGAGGCTTCGAGAAGGCGCTGCTCGTCCCGTTGTGGACGGAGATCGGCGACCTGATGCCGCCGCACCCGCGCTCCAGCGCGCAGCCGCACCGGTGGGAGTGGGGCACGCTGCTCGACCTCGCCGGCCGCGCCGGTGAACTGGTCCCGGTCGGGCGCGGCGGCGAGCGCCGGGCGATCGCGCTGGCCAACCCCAGCCTGGGCGGCAAGCCGTACGCGACGCCGACCCTGTGGGCCGCGATCCAGTACCTGATGCCGGGCGAGAACGCCCCCGAGCACCGGCACAGCCAGAACGCCTTCCGCTTCGTCGTCGAGGGCGAGGGCGTGTGGACCGTGGTCGAGCGCGACCCGGTGCCGATGCGCCGCGGCGACTTCCTCCCCCAGCCCGGCCTGCACTGGCACGCCCACCACAACGCGGCCGACACCCCCATGGCCTGGATCGACGGGCTCGACATCCCGTTCCAGTACGGCGTCGAGGCGCAGTTCTTCGACTTCGGCCGGGACACCCTCACCGAGGAGGAGCACGCCACCCCCGACCGTTCGCGCGCCGAGCGGCTCTGGGGGCACCCCGGCCTGGCCCCGGTCTCCCAGCTCCGCCGGCACGAGGGCACGCCGTTGCTCTGCTACCGCTGGACCGACACCGACGCCGCGCTGACCGACCAGCTCGCGCTGGAGCGGGAGGGGCACGCGGGCCCGATCGAGCCCGGCCACGCCCTGGTCCGCTACATCGACCCGACGACCGCCGGCGACGTGCTGCCGACGATCCGGGCGCAGTTCCACCGGATCACGACGGGGGTGGAGACCGCGCCGTACCGGGAGACCGGCTCGTCTGTCTACCAGGTCTTCGACGGGTCCGGCCAGGTCACCGTCGGCGACCGGTCCTGGCGGGTGAGCCGCGGCGACCTGTTCGTCGTGCCGTCCTGGCAGCCGCTGTCGATCCGCTCGGAGGCGTCGGCCTCCGACTCCGACTCCGGCGCGCTCGACCTGTTCCAGTTCAGCGACGCCCCGATCTTCACCAGGCTCGGCCTGTACCGCAGCCACACCGAGGAGAACAGCCGATGAAGCTCGCCACCGTCCGTCTGGACGACCACCGCACCGCCGCCGTCCGCGTCGAGGGCGACGAGCTCGTCGAGGTGGGCCGGGCCGACGTCGGCGCGGTGCTGGCCGCGCCCGGCGGCCTGGAGGGCGCCGCGGCGGCCGACGGCCCGCGCCACCCGCTCGCCGGGGCCGACCTCGCCCCGGTCGTGCCGCGGCCGAGCAAGGTCGTCTGCGTGGGGCTGAACTACCAGAACCACATCAAGGAGATGGGCCGCGACCTGCCCGAGTACCCGACGCTCTTCGCCAAGTTCGCCGACACCCTGATCGGCGCCACGGACGACATCCGGCGTCCGGCGGAGACCGACCAGTTCGACTGGGAGGCCGAGCTGGCCGTGGTCATCGGCCGGCCGGTGCGGCGGGCGGACGAGGAGCAGGCGGTCGCCGCGATCGCGGGGTTCACCGTGCTCAACGACGTCACCTGCCGGGACTGGCAGTTCCGGACCCGGGAGTGGCTGCAGGGCAAGAACTGGGACTCCACCACCCCGATCGGCCCGTTCCTGGTCACCGCGGACGAGACCGGCCCGCGCCCGGCGCTCGACGTCCGCTGCGAGGTCGACGGCCGGGTGATGCAGTCGGACAACACCGGCGACCTGCTCTTCGACCCGGTCCACCTGGTCCGCTACGTCTCGACGATGGTCCGGCTCAACCCGGGCGACGTGATCGCGACCGGCACGCCGGGCGGCGTCGGCCACGCGCGCAAGCCGCCGGTCTTCCTGCGCGGCGGCGAGCTCGTCGTGACCGAGATCGAGGGGCTGGGCAGGCTGGAGAACCGCGTCGTCGGCGAGGGCGCGTGATGGCGCGCGACCTCGCCACCACGCTCGCGTGGGTCGAGACGGGGACCGGGCTGTGCGCGTCGGCCGTCGCCGGTCTGTCCGAGCGGGAGTACGACGCCGCATCGGCCCTGCCCGGCTGGACGCGCAGGCACGTCGTGGCGCACCTGGCGGCGAACGCCGAGGCGATCGGCAACCTGGTCCGCTGGGCGCGCACCGGCGAGCCGACCCCGATGTACGCCTCCCCGCAGGCGCGCGCCGCCGGGATCGAGCGGGGCGCCCTGCTGGACGGCGGCGAGCTGGCCCGGTGGTTCACCGAGTCGGCCGCGACCCTGGCGACCGCCATGGCGGCACTGCCCGAGGAGGCGTGGCGGGCCGAGGTGGTGACCGCGCAGGGACGGACCGTGCCGGCGAGCGAGATCCCCTGGATGCGCAGCCGGGAGGTCATGGTGCACGCCGTGGACCTGGCCACCGGGCTCACCTTCGCCGACCTTCCCGACGGTTTCCTGCGGGAGCTGCGGGAGGACATCCGCGCCAAGCGCGGCCCCGGCGCGGTGCCCGACGTCGCGGGGTCGCTGCCCGACGTGACCGCCTACCTGGCCGGACGCCCGGCGGGCGGAGTGACCGCCGCCGGCGGCGGACGC
>NZ_JBSFGJ010000688.1:0-3230 GCF_053596515.1 Nonomuraea sp. NPDC001684 | reverse complement strand
CCATCGAGGACACCCAGTTCCGCGTGCTGGCGCACTCGGCCACCGGGCCGGAGGCCGACGAGCTGCGCCGCTCCACCATCCTGGGCGGCCGGGTGCCCGACTGGCGGGTGGACGAACTGCGCCGCAGCGGCCTGCTGCGCACCCTGTGGTCCTCCGGCGAGGTGATCCACCGGCCCGCCGACGGCGACACCCCGGAGCGGCTGATCATCGCCATCCGGAGCGGGCGGGAGATGCTGGGCTCGATCTGGGCCGCCGCCGACGGCCGCAGCCTGTCGCCCAACGCGGCCAGCGCGCTGAGCCGGGCCGCGGAGGTGGCGGTGCCGTACCTGGTGCAGCACCGGCTGCGGGAGAGCGGCGCGCGGCTGCGCGAGGAGCACGCGCTGCGCGGGCTGCTGGGCGGCGAGGGCGACATGAGCACCCACGCCTGGACGCTGGGCCTGCCGCCCGACCTGCGCTGCGCCGTCGTGATCGCCGAGACCGGCCCCGACGCGGCGGGCGAGGGCGCGGCGGCCCGGGGCCCGGCCGGTGAACGGGTGCTGGAGGTGCTCGCGCTGCACGCCGCCTCCTACCGGACGGGGGTGCGGGTGCTGCGGGAGACCGGCCGGGTGCTGGCCCTGGTGCCGGTGCGCGGCGGCGACGAGCGGGACGTGCTCGGGCTGGCCCGGGAGCTGGACGGGCTGGCCGCCTCGACGCCGGGCGCCGCCGCGGTGCTGGTGGGGGCGGGGTCGGTGGCCGCCTCGCCGCTGGTCGCGGCGGCCTCGCGGGAGGAGGCCGACCTGGTCGTACGGGTCCTGCGCGCCCGCGCCGCCGGCCCCCGTCACGCCCTGGCGGCCGACCTCGGCCCCGCCCTGGACGTGCTGCGCGTCCTGGACGCCGTCCGCCCGGTGTGGGAACGCGGCAGCGGCCCGGTGTACGACCTGGTCCACGCCGACCTGGCGGCGGGCGGCGAGCTGGTCCGCTCGATCGCCGCCTACCTCGACGCCGCCGGGGACGTCGGCCGCGCCGCCCGCCGGCTGGTCCTGCATCCGAACACCCTGCGCTACCGGCTGCGCCGCGTCCGCGAGCGCTTCGGCGTCGATCTCGACGACCCCGACACCCGGCTGCTGCTCACCCTTGCCGTCCGCCTGGCCGCCTGACCTGGGGCTCCGGATTTTCTTGGCCGAGTGGACAAAGCCGAATCCGGGCTTTGTCCGCCCGGCTGAAGACTTGGCCTGCGGTCATGGCCGAATCTCGTCTGGCCCCCCTCCGAAACTCCCTCTTTCCCGATGCATCCAGGAGCCTTGGACGTGATCCAGAGCAGTGCCACGCTCGCGCCCGCCCCGGCCCGCGGCACCACCGCCGAACGCGCCGCCCACGTGCTGCGCCATGCCGTACGCGCCGGCGCGCTCGGCCCGGGCGAGCCGGTCGCCGGCTTCGTCGACACCGCCGGCGTGCGGGACTCGGTCAGGGCGTTGCACGAGGCGTTCGGCGAGGTCCCGGACGTGCTGCACACCTTCGCCGCCAAGGCCGCGTCGCTGATCCCCGTCCTGCGGCTGCTGGCCGCCTCGGGCATGGGGTGCGAGGTGGCCAGCCCCGGCGAGCTGCGGATCGCGCTGGACGCCGGGTTCGCGCCGGGCACGATCGTCTTCGACTCCCCCGCCAAGACCCGCGAGGAGCTGCGCCAGGCCCTGTCCCTGGGCGTCGCGGTCAACGCCGACAGCCTGGCCGAGCTGCGCCGCATCGACGAGCTGCGCGCGCCGGACTCCTCCTCGGTGCTGGGGCTGCGAGTGAACCCGCAGGTCGGCACCGGCACGATCGGCGCGATGAGCACCGCGACCGCCACCTCCAAGTTCGGCGTCGCGCTGCGCGACCCGGGGGCCCGCGAGGCCGTCGTCCGCGCCTTCGCCGAACGGCCGTGGCTGACCCGCCTGCACGCGCACGTCGGCTCCCAGGGCTGCCCGCTGGAGCTGATCGCGGCGGGCATCGCCGAGACCTACCGGCTGGCCGAGGAGATCAACGCGACGCTCGGGGTCCGGCAGATCACCAGCATCGACATCGGCGGCGGCCTGCCGGTGAACTTCGACGGCGACGAGGTGGCCCCCACCTACGCCGACTACGTCGCCACGCTGCGCGCGGCCGTCCCCGGGCTGTTCGACGGCCGGTACGCGCTGGTCACCGAGTTCGGCCGGTCGCTGCTGGCCAAGAACGGCTTCGTCGCGGCGCTGGTGGAGTACACCAAGGACGCGGGCGGGCGGCGGGTGGCGATCACCCACGCGGGCGCGCAGGTCGCCACCCGCACGGTGCTCATGCCGGACGCCTGGCCGCTGCGGGTCGGCGCGTACGGCCCGTCGGGCGACCCCAAGGACGGCCCCCTGCTCGCCCAGGACGTCGCGGGCCCGTGCTGCTTCGCCGGTGACGTGGTCGCGCACGCCAGGGAGCTGCCGGAGCTGGCCGAGGGCGACATCGTCGTGCTGCACGACACCGGCGCCTACTACTTCTCCACCCCGTGGGCCTACAACAGCCTGCCCTATCCGGCGGTGCACGGCTTCACCGTCACGGCGGACGGCGACGTCCGGCTGAGCGAGGTGCGCCCGGCGCAGACCCTGGACGAGATCGCCGCGGCCAGCGGGCTGGCCCAGGCCGACGCGCTGACCGGCCTCCTGGCGGCCATCGCCTGAACGCCTGCCGTCCCAACTATGGCGGTATGTCCTGGTTTGTGGGGATTGTTTGCGCGGGTGGGGGTAGGTCTACCAGCGAGTATGGAGTTCTCGCTCCATTTCGGGGGAACCTTCCGGGCCGTCGCCCGGAAGGCGCGACAGGCGGCTCTCCGCCTTGAGGGCCGCCGGATCCGGGGGAACCCACATGCGCAAGACGCTCACCGGCCTGGGGATGGCATTCTGCTTGGCGCTGGCCCCGGCCGCCACCGCTGTGGCGGACACGCCCGTCGTCCAGAGCCAGGCGACGCCGAGCCCGCAACCGACCGAGAACAAATACGACGAGGGCGGCGGCAACGGCGGTCTGTGGGGCCTGCTGGGGCTGCTCGGACTGCTGGGGCTGGCGGGCCTGCGCAAGGGCCGCAACCCGGTGGGGACGGCTGAGCACATGACCACCCGCCCGACAGGGACCACAGGTACCACCGGGACCACGGGTACCACCGGAACCACGACGGGGACCACCGCCAACCCCACCCGCCCGCAGCGTCCGTGAGGACGCGGGCGGTGCCCGGCACGCTCCGGCGGCGTACATGAGTG
>NZ_JBSFGJ010000687.1:0-3253 GCF_053596515.1 Nonomuraea sp. NPDC001684 | reverse complement strand
CTCGGGGAGGTGGGCGAACCCCAGTCGCCCCAGTCGGCGGACACGTTCATGATCGAGCTGAGACCGGATGTGTGGCGCGGGACCGAGCTCCTCCGGCATTTGACCGGCAAGCTGAACTCCGCGAATCCTTACCTCGACGTGGTGGCCCACACACTGTGGGCGCTGGTCATGCTGCGCCCCTCGACCTTGGACAGTCAGACCGTGGACGCCCTCAGGGACGCGGCTGCCCGCACCCTGGACGAGGCCATCGCGTCAGCACAGTCCCAGCGCGAGCTGGAGGCGGTCATCTACGCTCTGCGCATGATCCACCGAGGGTGAGAAGGGACTTCCATGGCGGAGGAACTGGCGAGGTTGACGGGCCTGCTGTACGAGATCGGACTGCTCAAGCGCTACAAGCGCACAGGCTGGCTGGTCGCGGGGGTGCGTGACCCTGAGAGCATCGCCGATCACTCCTTCCGGACAGCGATCATCGCGAGTGTGATCACGGCTCTGGAGGGCGGCAACCCCGAGCGCGCGGCGTTCATGAGCCTGTTCCACGACACCCAGGAAACCCGTGTCACCGACATTCCCTACGTCGGCAAGCGTTACTTGGCGGCGGCGCAGAACGAGGAGGTCACCGCCGACCAGGTACGCGGCCTTCCGGAGCCGGTCGCGGAGATGCTGGGCGGCGCGGTCGGTGAGTACGAGGGGAAGACCAGCCTTGAGGCCGTCTGTGCTCGTGACGCCGACAAGCTCGAATGCCTGATGCAGGCCGTCGAGTACCGCGAGCAGGGGTACCAGAACGTCCAGCCGTGGATCGACAGCTCGCTCGCCGCGCTACGGACGGCGTCCGCGAAGCGCCTCGCGGACGAGGTGCTCAGCACGGGATCGCTGGAGTGGATGACGCGCGTGCTCAACGGAGATTGAGCCACCCGGCGCTCACCGGACTGAGACGCATACCCATGGAGAGCAGGTGCAGACCATGCCTTGGGCCTGCGCTCTCGCAGCCGTCGCGGATGGGGACCGGCCAACAGGTGGTGACATGTCGTGACTTCGCCTAGGCTGAGGGTGCCGAGGGGAGTACTTCGCAAGCGCCGGCCCGGTCAGTACGGACGTCCCAGACGTCCCCGGGCGGCCGCCCGCGCGATCGGCGCACGGGCGAAGGAGACCTCGAACGATGACGCGCGTTCGAGGAGGACCCATGCCCCCGGGCACATTGCAGGCTGCCCCCGCCCTGACCACCATCGCCACGCCCACCCTCTGGCTGGTCGCGATCGCCGGGCTCGTGCTGCTGCTGGCGCTGGATCTTCTCCTGACCAGGCGCCCGCACGAGGTCCGCATGCGCGAGGCGGCCGGCTGGTCGGTGTTCTACCTGGTGCTGCCGGTGATCTTCGGCTTCTACCTGTGGGCGGACCACGGCGGCGGCGTCGCCGTGGAGTTCTTCACCGGGTTCGTGGTGGAGAAGTCGTTGTCGGTGGACAACCTGTTCGTGTTCATGCTGCTGCTGGCCGCCTTCGCCGTCCCGCCCGCGCTGGCCCGGCAGGTCCTGCTGTACGGGATCGTCGGGGCGCTCGTCCTGCGCGGCATCTTCATCTGGCTCGGCGCCGCCGCCCTGCAGAGCGGCACGTGGGCGTTCCTGCTGTTCGGCGCGATCCTCATCGTCACCGCCGGGAAGATCCTCAAGGACGTGCTCGGCGGCCACGAGCAGCAGGTGGACATCTCCTCCATGCGCAGCGTCCGGCTGGTGCGCCGGTTCGTGCCGGTCACCGACGACTACCGCGGCTCCCGGCTGGCCGTGCGCGAGGGCGGCCGGCTGGCCCTGACGCCGCTGGCCCTGGCCGCCGTCGCCGTCCTGGGCACGGACATCGTCTTCGCCGTGGACTCCGTGCCGGCCGTGTACGGCGTGACCGAGGACCCGTTCCTGGTCTTCGCCACCAACGCCTTCGCGCTGATGGGCCTGCGGGCGCTGTACTTCGTGCTGCAGGGCGTCCTGGCCAAGCTGCGCCACCTCAACCACGGGCTGAGCGTCATCCTGGCCTTCATCGGGGTCAAGCTCATGCTGCACTGGGCACACGGCGTCTGGGACTGGATGCCGCAGATCCCGACGCTCGCCTCGCTCGGCGTGATCGTCGCCGTCCTGACCACGGTCACCCTGACCAGCCTGTACGCCAACCGCCGCGACCGCGAGAAGGAGGCCGCGAGCTAGTTCACCGCTCCGACGCCTGGGTGCCCCCGACGCGAGAGCCGGCCGTCATGTCGGCATGACGACATGGTCGCGAGACGCTTTCAGGGAAGGACCCCGCGCCCATGACGATCTCTCCTGACACGAGCCGGTACACGGTCGGCATGGCCACGAGCCCCGCCGACCTCCAGGCGGCCCAGCGGCTGCGGTACGAGGTCTTCGCCGAGGAGATGGGGGCGCGGCTCGACAGCCCGGTCTCCGGCCTCGACGTGGACCGGTTCGACGCCTACTGCGACCACCTCCTGGTGCGGGAGGGGCGGCGGGTGGTGGGGACGTACCGGCTGCTGCCGCCGGGGCGGTCCGACCGGCTCTACTCCGACGGCGAGTTCGACCTGCGCGCCCTCGCCCCCATCCGCAACAACCTGGTCGAAGCAGGACGTACCACCGTGCACCCGGACCACCGGGACGGCGCGGTGGTCGCGCTGATGTGGGCCGGGATCGCCCGGTACATGGTGAACGGCGGCCACCAGTGGCTGGCGGGCTGCTGCTCGGTGCCGCTCGACGACGGCGGCGCGCTGGCGGCCGGGGTGGCCGGACGGGTGCCGCTCGGCCCCGAGGAGCACCGGGTCACGCCGCACGCGCCCTGGGCGGCCGACGGCGCGCCGCGCTCCGACCGGTTCGTGCCGCCCGCGCTGCTCCGCGGCTACCTGCGGCTGGGCGCGTGGGTGTGCGGGCCGCCCGCGCACGACCGGGACTTCGGCACGGCCGACTTCTTCGTGCTGCTTTCGATGGCCCAGGCGAACACCCGCTACCTGCGTCACTTCCTGGGCGGGACGCCGTGACCGGCCCCTGGCTGCGTACGGGCCCGTGCACGCCGGACATGTGCGTGGGGGCGGCGGTCGTCGGCGCGGGAGCGGCCCGCCGGGCGCTGCGGCTGCTCGCGGCGGCCCTGGTGGTGCTGGCCGGGGTGCCGGTGGCGCTGGCGTTCCGCCACGCTCGCCCGGACGTGCGGGCGCGCGTCACCGGACGGTGGGCCCGGCTCCTGCTGCGCGCCCTGGGCATCCACCTGGACCTCGTCGCCGAGGATCCGGC
>NZ_JBSFGJ010000686.1:0-3266 GCF_053596515.1 Nonomuraea sp. NPDC001684 | reverse complement strand
GCCTACGACGCAGACCTGCGGCTTCCGTCGCTGCTGGCCGACCCGACCTTCGCCGCCGCGCTGAACGCCGCGCAGGACGCGTGGCGGCGGGTGGTGACCACGGCCGTGCGGATCGGCGTGCCGACGCCGGGCTTCTCCTCCGCGCTGGCCTACTACGACGGGCTGCGCCGCGACCGCCTGCCGGCCGCGCTGGTGCAGGGGCTGCGCGACTACTTCGGCGCGCACACCTATCACCGGGTGGACCGGGAGGGCGCCTTCCACACCGACTGGTCGGGCGACCGCGACGAGCACCCCGCCTGACCGCCCCCAGGGCTCGGCGGACGGTCAGCCGCCGGTCAGCGCGACCGGGTTGGCCACCGCCGTGACCACGCAGAACCCGATCGGCCCGGCCGTGTCGTGCAGGGTGACCTGGCCGGTCGCGACGCCGCCGGCGCTGAGGTGGCCGGTGGCCTCGACGCCGATCAGCTCGCCCTCGGGCAGCCGGGCGAGCGTCAGCGTGTAGTCGGCGTTGATGAAGCTGACGCCCGCCGAGCCGACGTTGGCCAGCGGGCTGGCGAAGTCGGCGGCCAGGGCGGCGCGGGTGAGCGGCGTCAGCGGCTCGTCGTCCACCAGCGGGTGGGTCTCGCGCAGCCACACCCGGTCGCGCCCGCCCTGCCCCCACTCGGTCAGCTGCCACAGGTCGAACGGCGGTTTCCAGCCCTGCCCCTCGGCCGGGTCGCCGGCGGGCGGCGGCTCGTCCCAGGCGGGCGTGTGCGGCAGCCGGCCGCCGGGCTGCTCGCCCTGCCGGAGCAGCACGGCCGAGGCCCGGCCGATCACGCCCTGTCCGGTGGAGAGCACGGCGTCGGCGACCCGGATCCGCCGTCCGTCCCTGACCAGGGTGGTCTCCACCGTGACCGGCAGCATGGGGCTGTTGCGGAACAGGTCGACGGTGAGCCTGGCGAAGTGCAGGCCGGGCTCGCCGTGCCGCTCCTCCAGGGCGCTCGCCGCCAGGCCGCCGAGCAGTCGGCCGTGGAGCATGTCGGGGGACCAGGGGCTGCGCGCGTGCGGGGCGGGCACGAACTCGCCCTCCTTGCGCGTGAAGAACGCTGACGTGGCCATCACCGAATCATATTCTGGAAGAGAGCAGCCGCCGTCCCAGGGCGTGCAGACGTTCCTTCAGCTCGGCCGGTTCCAGCACCTCGAAGTCGAGGTCGAGGAAGGCCACGGCCACGGCCATCAGGTGCAGGTCGTCGCCGCGCATGGTGAGCACGCAGGTGGCCTCGTCCACCGCCTCGACCTCGCCGCCGACGCGGCCGGCCAGCCGTCCGGCCGGGGCGTGGATCAGGAAGCGGGCCTGGACCGGCCACATCTGGTGGCCGAGCCGGTGGCGCACCCACGCGGCGACGTCGGCCTCCGGCGGCTCGCGGGGGGCGAAGCGCGGGCCGTTGGGCGTGCGCACCTCGATCCGGTCGGCCCGGTACGTGCGCCAGTCGTGGCGGTCGACGTCCCAGCCGACCAGGTACCAGCGGCTGCCCTTGCTGACCAGGCTGTGCGGCTCGGCCTTCCGCAGCGTGACGGCGCCCTCGTGGTCGGTGTAGTCGAAGCGCAGCTGCTCGCGGTCGCGGCAGGCGGCGGTGATGCGGGTCAGCAGCTCGGGGTCGACCGTCGGGCCCTGCCCGCCGACGCGGACGGTGTGCGTCTGCAGGGCGTTGACGCGCTGCCGCAGGCGGGCGGGCAGCACCTGTTCGAGCTTGGCCAGGGCGCGCAGCGAGGTCTCCTCGATGCCGGTCACCGTGCCGCCGGCGGCCGTGCGCAGGCCGACCGCGACCGCGACGGCCTCCTCGTCGTCGAGCAGCAGCGGCGGCAGCTCCGCGCCTGGGCCGAGCCGGTAGCCGCCGGCCACCCCCGGCGTGGAGCCGACCGGGTAGCCGAGGCTGCGCAGCCGGTCGATGTCGCGGCGCAGCGTGCGCGGGGCCACGCCGAGCCGTTGCGACAGCTCCGCGCCGGGCCACTCGCGCCGGGTCTGCAGGAGGGAGAGCAGGCGCAGAAGCCGCGCCGAGGTGTCGAGCACGGGTCCATTGTGGCCCGATCCTGGCCGCAATGCTGCCTAGCGTGAGCGGCATGAACCGATTCGTCATCGACATCCCGCAGTCCGCGATCGACGACCTGCGGGCGCGGCTGGACCGTACGCGCTGGCCGGACGCCCTGGAGGGGGTCGGCTGGTCCTACGGCGTGCCGCCCGAGGCCGTGCGCGAGCTGGCCGCGTACTGGCTGGACGGCTACGACTGGCGGGCGCACGAGGCGCGGCTCAACGAGCTGCCGCAGTACACGACCGAGATCGACGGCCAGCGCGTGCACTTCGCCCACGTGCGCTCGCCGCGTCCCGGCGCGCTGCCGCTGCTGCTGACGCACGGCTGGCCGAGCACGTTCGCCGACTTCTCCCGCGTGGCCGAGGCGCTCAGCCGCGATTTCCACCTCGTCATCCCGTCCGTGCCCGGGTTCGCCTTCTCCGGCCCCACCACCGAGACCGGCTGGGGCGTGCGCCGGGTCGCCGCCGCCTGGATCGAGCTCATGGACCGCCTCGGCTACGACCGGTACGGCCTCCAGGGCGGCGACTTCGGCTCGCTCGTCTCGCCCGCCCTGGCCCGGATGGCGCCCGAGCGGGTGGCGGGCGTGCACCTGAACGCGCTCACGGCGTTCGTCTCCGACGACCTGTCCGGGCTGACCGAGGCCGAGACCGAGCGCGCGCGGCGGATCGAGCGCTGGCACCGCGAGTTCTCGGGGTACGCCGCCATCCAGGGCACCAGGCCGCAGACCCTCGCCTACGCCCTGGCCGACTCGCCGGCCGGCCAGCTCGCCTGGCACCTGGACGCGTTCGCGAGCTGGGGCCAGGACGCCGGCGGGGTCGCCCCCGACGACGTCCTGACCAACGTCACCATCACCTGGCTGACCGGCACCGCCGGCTCCGCCGCGCGCCTGTACCGGGAGAGCGGCGGCGACTGGGCGCCGCCCGCCGAGCCCGGCACGACGCCGACGGCCGTGGCCGTCTTCCCCGGCGACAGCACGGTGCGCCGCTACGCCGAGCGCTCCCACAACGTGGTGCGCTGGTCGGAGCCGGCGCGCGGCGGCCACTACGCCGCCCTGCAGGCCCCCGACCTGCTGGCCGAGGACGTCAGCTCGTTCTTCGCCGAGCTCTAGACGAGTAAGTCCTAAGTCGTTCGGAGTGCAGGCACGACGAAGGGTGTCGAGGATCGATGTGTGACGAACGACCTCAACACCCTTCTCAC
>NZ_JBSFGJ010000685.1:0-3318 GCF_053596515.1 Nonomuraea sp. NPDC001684 | reverse complement strand
ACGCGGCATCGCCCGCCTGCACCAGGGCTCCTGACCGCGCCCCGCCCCCCCGGGCCGTCGGTTCGGGGGGCGCGGGCGCCGGGCCTCACCCGCGCGGCTCGACGATCAGGAACACGGGCATGGTGATCGTGAGCAGTGCGCCGGGGAACGGGGCCTGGGCGATCACCACCCATTCGCCCGTCTCGGGAGCGCCGTCGGGGTTGACCCGCTGTACCCGCGCGGTGACCCCCAGCGCGGCGAGCCGCCCGTTCGCCGCGTCCAGCTCCATGCCCGACAGCGCGGGCATGGAGCCGAGGTAGGTGGGGGAGGGCCCGGCCGTCGCCGTCGCCGGGAGCGGCGGCGTGGGGGGAGGGGCGGCGTCGGGGGAGGGGCGGCGCGGTCTCCGGCCCCCTCCAGCAGCAGGGCGGTGAACGTCCCGCTCAACGCGAGCCCCATCACGACGAACGTGGCGATCAGGCGTGCCTCCGGCCGGTTCACGCCTCCTTTGTACGCCATCGGGATCACGTCGTCGGCCTGCGCGGCGTGGCGTCCTTCCTCGCTGGGGCGAAGTGGCCAGAATGGGAAGCATCTGGTCACTCAGTGTGAGGGGAACGATGCGGTCGATCACATGGGCGGCAGCGGTCGCCGTCGCGGTCGTCGCCGCGGGACCCGCCGCCAGCGCCGCGGCGGCCACCGGGCCGGACGGGGACACGTCCTGGCAGAAGCTCACGTCCTTCCGCGTCTCGCCGGCGGCGCCGCACCAGAACGACGCCATCCGGCTGCTCATCCACTGCCCCAGCCAGGCCAACCACGCCGTCGTCGGGTCCACGGCGTTCCCCGTCAAGGGGTCGTGGCGGATGTTCCGCGAGGTGGGGATCGGGCTGGGCGGGATGGGGTTCGGCAAGAAGGGCGTCGTCATCTCCCGGTACGCGCCGCCGGGGGAGCACGAGGTGCGCCTGAAATGCGTCAAGGTGACGGCCGACTGGCTGACCGGCTTCAGGAAGGTCAAGGTCATCAGCCGGTCCGAGGTCCCGCTCGTGGTGCGTCCGTTCCGCCTCGGCCAGTTCTTCTGACACGCTGACGCTGCCCGCCGCCGGCACTCGGGGAACGGCGGTCCCGGTCCGCCCAGGTCTCCGGTACCCGTACCGGGTTCAGGTTGCTGGAGGTGGGCGGCTCCCGTATCCTGCACGTTCGTAAGAGCCGGAGCGACGGGGGAGGGCCGGTGGGGATCCTGCGGCGGGGTGCGCGTGCACTCCTGCTCGTCGTCCTCGCCCTCGGCGTGTGCGGGATGCACACGCTCGGCCATGTGAACGCCCGGCACGACATGGCGAACGCCCGGCACGGCCTGGCGGTCGCTCACGAGCTCCCCGTCGCCCCCGTCGCCGCACTGGCGGGGCTCGCGCCCGGCCATGAGATGCCGGGTCTCGATCCGGCCGGGGTGTGCCTGGCCGTCCTGACCTCGCTGCTCGTCGTGGTGCTGCTGGCCCTGTGGGTCGGGGTGCGGCGGCGGGCCGTCGGCGGCGCCGGTCCTGGCCCGGCCTTCCGGCCCGTCGCACGGCCGCCGCCGCGACCGACGTCCCTGCGGCTGGCTCGTCTCTCGATCCTGCGCATATAGGCCGGTCCTTCGCCCGGACGCCCTCGACGGCGATCCGCGCGCATCGGCCTACCCGCAGTTCCAGCGAACGAGAGAGCACATCAGCATGTCCGTCAACCGTAAGATCGGCCTCGCCGCCGCCGCAGGCGCGCTCGTCCTGCTCGCCGCGTGCGGCGCGAACGACACCGCCTCCACTGCCGCGCCCGAGGCCACGACCGCGAGCGCCACCGAGAGCGCCGGTGCGCAGCCGTCGCAGCAGTCGTTCAACGACGCGGACGTCATGTTCGCCCAGATGATGATCCCGCACCACCAGCAGGCGGTCGAGATGGCCGAGCTCGCCCCGCAGCGGGCGAAGGACCCCGAGATCAAGAAGCTCGCGGCCGACATCAAGGCTGCCCAGGATCCGGAGATCCAGACCATGAAGGGCTGGCTGACCGAGTGGGGCAAGCCCGTCCCGTCCGGGGGCATGGGGCATGACATGCCCGGGATCATGTCCGCCGAGGACATGAAGAAGCTCGACGGGGCCAAGGGGGCCGCCTTCGACCGGCTCTTCGCCGAGCAGATGATCGCCCATCACGAGGGAGCGATCGAGATGGCCCGTACCGAGCAGGCGAGCGGGGTGAACCCGCAGGCCAAGGAGCTGGCCAAGGCCATCGAGAGCGCACAGCAGGCCGAGGTGGCCCAGCTCCGCAAGCTCCTCGAACGTCTCTGACGCCGCCCGCCGCCCGCCACCCGCCGCCCGCCACCCGCCGCCCGCCACCCGCCGCCCGCCACCCGCCGCCCGGACGCATACGCCGTCCGGGCGGCGCCCGCCGTGTCCCGCCGGTCACGGCCGCCGCGCGAACCGTACCGGCCCTTCCGCCGCTCCCTGTGCGGCCGGGGCGCGAGCCGTACCGGCCCGCCTGCCGCCTTTTGTGCGGCCGGGTCGGGAGTCGTACCGGCCCGCCTGCCGCCTCTTGTGCGGCCGGGGCGCCGGCCGTTCGGGTGTGGAGGTCGACGCAGGCGTGCATCGGAGCGGCGGGGGCGATGTCCGGAGGCGGGCTGACCCGGCAGGGTCTCGCCGAGGGGCCGACGGAAGGGCTCGGCCACCCCGAGATCGCCACCTGGCGGGCGCGGCCCGTCTCCGCCGTCCCCCGCGGCTCCTGAAGGCAGGTCCCGTCCGGGTGTGGGTTTGTCTGGTTTTTGGTGGTGTGTTCGTGTCGGGGAGGTGAACGGCGGGGTTGGTTTGAGGGGAAGGGTTGCGGATGAGGGT
This sequence comes from Nonomuraea sp. NPDC001684, assembly GCF_053596515.1. Classification (NCBI taxonomy): domain Bacteria; kingdom Bacillati; phylum Actinomycetota; class Actinomycetes; order Streptosporangiales; family Streptosporangiaceae; genus Nonomuraea; species Nonomuraea sp. NPDC001684. The sequence goes on along the minus strand of NZ_JBSFGJ010000685.1, from coordinate 493 downwards.
GTTCTTGTTTACCGTCCGCTATGAGCGTTAGGAAAGTTTCCTAACGCCCGCTCACCGATCACGGTCCACCTGCGGATGGCCCCATGGCACCCCCTATCCGAAGGATCAACGCATGATCAGACGTACTGAGCGGCGACCCCGGCGGTCGTCGCTGCTCGTCACGGCCCTGGTCGCGGCCCTGATGGCGGCCGCGCCCCTGGCGCCGCCGGCCACCGCCGCGGCCGGTTCCAGCGCCGACACGCTGCTGTCAGGCGGCAAACCGGTCACAGCCTCCTCGGTCGAGGGCAGCGGCTTCGAGGCGGCCAAGGCGGTGGACGGCAACGCCTCCACCCGCTGGGCCAGCGTCGAGGGCCACGACCCCGAATGGATCAGGGTCGACCTCGGCGACACGTACAACGTCTCCAGGGTGAAGCTGAGCTGGGAGGCGGCCTACGGCAAGTCGTACAAGATCCAGACCTCGCCGGACGGCGCCACCTGGACCGACGTCTACTCC
>NZ_JBSFGJ010000684.1:0-3346 GCF_053596515.1 Nonomuraea sp. NPDC001684 | reverse complement strand
GTCCCCCAGTCGTAGCCGGCCACGATGGCGGGGGCCCGGCCGGGGACCTCGGCGGCCATGCGCGCGTCGAACGCGGCGGCGCGGGCCGGGTCGGCGGCCAGGTCCGCCCAGAACGAGCTGCCGAACTGGCGGGGGAAGGCGGCCTCGCCGGTGCGCACGCTGTGCAGCAGGTGGGCGAAGGCCAGCTCGGCCCGGCCTTCCCAGCTCTCGATGTCCAGCATGGCGCGCATCCCGGCCGGATGGTCGTCGCGCAGCTCCTCGCCGATGGCGGTCAGCGTGTACCTGCCGTCGTCGTCGCGGCCGAGCACGCCCCTGGCGGCCAGGTAGCGCATGAGGCGCTCCAGCACGCCGGGGTCGGCGCCCACGGCGGGGGCGAGTTCGGCGCCGGTGGCCGGCGCCTTGGCGAGCCGGTCGGCGATCCTCAGCGTCGCGGCCACCCGGATCGCCATCGGGGTTCCGAGGTGGGCCAGCGCCCACAGGCGATGCTCCGTCACGCGGTCATCGTCACATCGGGGCGCGCGCACGGGCACCTTCCAGAATGCCGCCCGCGCCCGCGCCGGCGGAACAGCGCACATCGCGAGATGGCCGCCGCGGGCGCGGGTGCCACGCTGAGGATGCACCCGTGCTGCCTGCCCAGGGAGATGTCCGATGCCCGATGCCGCGCCGAAGACCCGCCCGCTCACGGGCAGCGAGTACGTCGAGAGCCTGCGTGACGATCGTGAGATCTACCTCTACGGTGACCGCGTCAAGGACGTCACCGAGCATCCGGCGTTCCACAACCCGGTGCGGATGACCGCCAGGCTCTACGACGCCCTCCACGCCGACGGCACCCGTGAGCTGCTGACCTGCCCCACCGACAGCGGCGGCGAGGGGTACACGCACCGCTTCTTCACCACCCCGCGCACGGTCGAGGACCTGGTCGCCGACCAGCGGGCCATCGCGACGTGGGCCAGGATGAGCTACGGCTGGATGGGCCGCAGCCCCGACTACAAGGCCTCCTTCCTCGGCACGCTGGGCGCCAACGCCGGCTTCTACGCGCCCTTCGACGGCAACGCCCGCCGCTGGTACCGCGAGTCGCAGGAGAAGGTGCTGTTCTGGAACCACGCGATCGTGCACCCGCCGGTCGACCGCAACCGGCCGCCGGACGAGGTCAACGACGTCTACGTGCACGTCGAGCGGGAGACCGACGCGGGGCTCGTGGTGAGCGGCGCGAAGGTGGTGGCGACCGGCTCGGCGCTGACGCACTACAACTTCATCGCGCACTACGGCCTGCCGGTCAAGAAGCGCGAGTTCGCGCTGGTGGCCACCGTGCCGATGGACGCGCAGGGCCTGAAGCTGATCTGCCGCCCGTCCTACGGCATGAACGCGGCGCTGACCGGCGGCCCGTTCGACTACCCGCTCTCCTCCCGGCTGGACGAGAACGACAGCATCCTCGTCCTGGACAAGGTGCTCATCCCCTGGGAGAACGTGTTCATCTACGGCGACCTCGGCAAGGCGCAGCTGTTCACCGGCCAGTCGGGCTTCACCGAGCGGTTCACCTTCCACGGCTGCACCCGGCTGGCGGTGAAGCTGGAGTTCATCGCCGGGCTGCTGGTCAGGGCGCTGGAGATCACCGGCACCAAGGACTTCCGCGGCGTGCAGACCCGGATCGGCGAGGTGCTGGCCTGGCGCAACCTGTTCTGGGCGCTGTCGGACGCCGCCGCCCGCAACCCGGTGGAGTGGCGCAACGGCGCGCTGCTGCCCAACCCGCAGTACGGCCTGGCCTACCGCTGGTTCATGCAGATCGGCTACCCGCGGATCAAGGAGATCGTCCTTCAGGACGTGGCCAGCGGGCTCATCTACGTCAACTCCGGCGCGGCCGACTTCAAGAACCCCGACATCCGCCCGTACCTGGACAAATACCTGCGCGGCTCGGACGGCACCGACGCCGAGGGCCGCGTCAAGGTGATGAAGCTGCTGTGGGACGCGATCGGCTCGGAGTTCGGCGGCCGCCACGAGCTCTACGAGCGCAACTACGGCGGCAACCACGAGAACACCCGGGTCGAGCTGCTGTTCTCGCAGATGGCCGGCGGCCAGCTGGACGAGTACGCGGCCTTCGTCGACCGCTGCCTCGGCGAGTACGACCTCGACGGCTGGACGGTGCCCGACCTGTCCTCCTTCGAGGAGCTGCGGCGCACCGGCACCGGCTGACCCGCTCGACCCACCCCTGACAAGAGAAGGGCGAACCCACCCATGCGTCCATTCCGCATCGACATCCCCGAGGCCGACCTGGCCGACCTGCACCGCAGGATAGACGCCACCCGCTGGCCGGACGAGCTGCCCGGCACCGGCTGGGAGCGCGGCGTGCCGCTGGGCTACCTCAAGGAGCTGGCCGACCACTGGCGGCACGGCTTCGACTGGCGGGCGGCCGAGGCCGAGCTGAACCGGCACCCGCAGTTCGTGACCGAGATCGACGGCGCCGACGTGCACTTCCTGCACGTGCGCTCGCCCGAGCCGCAGGCCGTGCCGCTGCTGCTGACGCACGGCTGGCCGGGCTCGGTCGCCGAGTTCCTGGACGTGATCGGGCCACTCACCGACCCGCGCGCGCACGGCGGCGACCCGGCCGACGCCTTCCACCTGGTCATCCCGTCGATCCCGGGGTTCGGGTTCTCCGGGCACACCAGGGAGGCGGGCTGGCATCCGTACCGGGTGGCGCTGGCGTGGGCCGAGCTGATGCGCCGGCTGGGCTACGACCGCTACCTGGCGCAGGGCGGCGACGCGGGCGCGGTGATCTCGCTGGAGCTGGCCAGGCTGGCCCCCGAGCACGTGATCGGCGCGCACGTCAACATGCTGATGGCCTTCCCCTCGGGCGATCCGGCCGAGCTGGCCGGCCTGACGCCCGCCGAGCAGGGGCGGCTGGCCGGGCTGGCGCGGTTCGACGAGGAGCTGTCGGGCTACATGAAGCTGCAGTCCACCCGTCCGCAGACGCTGGCGTACGCGCTCACCGACTCGCCCGTGGGGCAGCTGGCCTGGATCGTGGAGAAGTTCCACGACTGGACGGACTCCGACAAGTCGCCCGAGGACGCCGTGGACCGGGACCGGATGCTGGCCAACGTGTCGATCTACTGGCTGACCGCGACGGCCGGGTCGTCGGCGCGCTTCTACTACGAGGGCGCGGCGGGCCTGAAGATGGCCGCCGAGGGGCACCGGCCGCCGCCCATCACCGTGCCCGTGGGCGTGGCGGTCTTCCCCAGGGACATCTTCGTGCCGGTGCGCCGGCTGGCCGACCGGGACGTCCCGACGATCAGCCACTGGACCGAGTTCGAGCGGGGCGGCCACTTCGCCGCCATGGAGCAGCCGGAGCTGC
>NZ_JBSFGJ010000683.1:0-3349 GCF_053596515.1 Nonomuraea sp. NPDC001684 | reverse complement strand
TGCCCGGGCCCATACCCCCGTGAGCTGCGCCGACGCGCCGCGCGCGGCCGGTCCACTGAGTGGACCGAACGTTGCCCGCCGCCCTTCCACCCCAACAGCATGGACGCGTTGTAAGTGATCGCTCACATAGAGCGACGATCACTCGGGCGATCAGACCGTCCCACGGAAGGACGAGCACGATGAACGACAGAACAGCGAGAGCCCTGTCCCGGGCCCTCATCGCGACGGTGGTGGCGGGGGCGGCGGTGACGGCGGCCGGCGCGGCCGATGCGAGCAGCGTCCGGGCCGCGGCCGACCCGACGTGCGGGAGCTGGGTCTCCAGCGCCGTCTTCCCCGGCCTGTCGGCCCGGGCCTGCATCTGGGGCACCGGCGCCTCCTGGAAGCAGGCCCAGACCGAGGTCTTCAACGGCACGGGTTTCGCGGTGGAGGTCGAGACCCTGACCGCCACGCTCGACCCGCTCCCCGGCAACGCCCGGTGCACCGCCATCCACCTCCAGAACGGGCAGACCGCGTTCTGCGGCACGCGGAGCGTCCCCGACAACAACCCCTTCCAGTTCGACCGCGCCGTGGGCTCCGTCCAGGTCACCGACCTGGTCCACCGGGAGCAGTTCGCCTTCGCGTCCCCCTTCGTCGGCTGAGCGGGAAAGGGTGGTGAAGCCTTGACCGGTCCCGCGGAGGAGCCGGAGCAGGTCCGCCTGGTCCGCACCGCCGACCTGGCGGATCTGCGCTTCGGTTTTCCCGGCCTGTCGTTCAAGCGCCCGGCGGCCGGCCGGATCCTGGTCAGGACCGTGCCGGAGCGCGAGGGGCTGATCGTCGTCACGTTCGCCGCGCAGCACATCGTGGAGCAGGCGTTCTTCGAATCGGCCGGGGCCGGGCTGCCCGATCCCGTCCCGGTGCGGCCCCGTCCGGCGCCTCCCGTCGTCTCCCGGATCAGCGGGCGCACCACGCTGGTCTTCGTCGTGGGGCCCGAGGACGAGGTGCCGTACACCGCCGAGGGCCTGCTGGCGGCCATGAGACGGCTGCCGCTGCGCACGGTGGGCGACGAGGGCCCGGCCGACCCGCTGCGCGACCCGGCGGGGGACCCGCGGACCGCGATCGAGCTGCCGTACCGGCTGCTGCTGTCACCGCCCCCCGACGTGCGCTGGACCCACCGCACGGCCCCCGCCGACGACGCGGACCGGGTGGAGCTGTGGCACACGCGGGTGCGCGACACGCGGGCCAGGGCCGTGTGGACCAGGGATTTCCCCGGCGACACGCCGGTCGATCCGCCGCCCGACCCGCTTCCCACGTCGCTGACGCCCGCCGACCGGGCCGCGCTCGTCCACCTCACCAGCGACCGCGGGCTGTTCACCGAGCCGGGGCACCAGCCGTACGTGCCGGTGCCCGTCGAGGTCGGCCACCTGATCCTGTCCGCCCTGGGCGGCTGGCTCGAGGCCCTGGGCAGCTGGGACCCCCGCCCGGCGATCACCAACGTCAGCCAGTGGCGGCACCGCGCGGCCATGGGCCGCGACCACTACGTACGGGTGCTCTACTCCGGCTATCTGTGCCCCTTCGGGCACCGCGCGGACCTGGTGAAGGTGACCGAGCGGAAGTTCGACCCAGATCGCCCGGAACATCCCGCCTACCTGGCCCAGCGCATCTTCATCACCTGCCGCGAACCGGTCCGGGACTTCCCGCCCGGCACGGCCCGCCGCGACGACGACGGCGAACGACTCGACGCCCTGTTCCCGTTCCGGCGGGTCGAGCTGCTGACCCTGGTCACCCCCGACCTCTCCCCGCCCGCCGACGTCCTGCCGGTGAGCGAAGGGCAGCACGCCTTCTTCCCCGCCGTCCGCGACCAGGACCCGTACCTGTTCAAGGTGCGCGCGACCGACCTGGCCGGACGGGAGACCGAGTTCAGCACCCCGCTGCTGTTCCTCACCGAGAACTTCAACAAGGGCGCCGACCTGGTGGCGGCGGCAGCGGCGTACAACGCCCTGGACCCCGGTCCGGGAGAGGCCCCGCCGGACCGGCTGAGCGCCGCCCTGCACGGCGCCCGGGTCGCCGTCGCCGCGCCCGCCGCGCCCGGCGACACCACCGTCGAGGCCGCGACCCTCATCTGGGGGGCCGCCCTGCCGACGGACCGCGACGACCGGCTCCACCAGCGGATCCCCGGCTTCCTCCCGGTGCTGCGCTGGGCCTCGGCGGTGGTCCCGGCCGTGAGCAGGCTCACCGGCGCGGCCGGGCCCCGCCCGGTCCGGTACGCCCGGCGCTACCGGGTGGCCGCCTTCGACCGGACGCCCGACAGGCCCGGCGACCCCGTCAACCCCGGCGAGGTCTTCCTGGAGCTGGTCGCCGGCACGTCCCCGCTGGTCATGGGCTTCGACGACCAGCGGGACCGCGCCGGCGGCCTGGCCGCGCCCACGTTCACCGTCGCGGGCCTGTCCCGCCTGACCGGGCCGGTCAGCGCCGCCAGAACACCCGCCGCCGCGGCGGCCGACCCGCTCGGGACGGCCGCCGACGGCACCTTCCGGCCCTCGGACTTCTTCGACGCGATCGGCGCGAAACTGTTCGGCGTCATCCCCCTGTCCGCCCTGGTCAAGGCGGCCGGCCTGGACGAGGAGCTGAAGGCGCCGCGGTTCGTCACGCAGACCGTCAACGCCGCCACCGCCTTCCTCGCCGACCTGCGCCGCGCCGAACGTCAGCTCACCGGCGTGGCCGCGCGCTTCCCGGCGGTGGCCGCCGCGGCCGGGCGGGTACGGACCACCGCGCTGACCCTCGCCGCCACCGTCGAGGCGTTCATCGCGGGGACGGCCGACCTCGGCCAGGTGGACGCGGCCTTCCGCGACTTCGGTGCCGCCCTCGACGCGCTCGGCGCCGGCCTTCCCGCCGACGTGGACCACGCCGTCGTCACGCTGCTCGGCCACCTGCGACAGGCCCTCGCCATCTGGGACGACGCCCCCGCCGGGGTGCTGCCGCTGCGGCAGGCGATCGAGAGCGCCAGGGCGGGACTGCGGCTGCCGGAGTCCGTCGCCGCCCGGCTGGAGTGGACGCCCGACATCCAGCCCTGGTCGTTGCGCGAGGGCGAGCAGCCGGTCTTCGTCCCGCACGACGGCCACGGCGACCCGGCGCGCGAGGGCCGCTTCTCCGTGGTCGTGGACCTGCGCGCCGGGCTGCGGCCCGACACCCGCCCGGCCGCCGACGTGACGTGCACGCTGGAGGAGTTCGACCTGGTGCTGCTGCCGGGCGTGCTGGAGGCGATGCGGCTGGACTTCCGGCGGATCAGGTTCACCATGCGGGCCGGCGAGAAGCCCGACGTCGAGGTGGCGTTCCGGAACGTCGAGTTCATCGGGGCGCTGTCGTTCGTCGA
>NZ_JBSFGJ010000682.1:0-3358 GCF_053596515.1 Nonomuraea sp. NPDC001684 | reverse complement strand
CGGTCGCGGCGGGGCTGGTCATGGCGGCCGTCGCGGCCCGGCCGCTGGCGGCGCTGGCGCTCGGCGACGACCTGGCCGTCGCGCTCGGGCACCGGCCGGGGCGCACGCGGCTGTGGGTGACGGTGGCGGTGACGCTGCTCAGCGCCGCGGCGGTCGCGGTGGCCGGTCCGATCGGCTTCCTCGGCCTGCTGGCCGGTTTCCTGTCCAGGTCCCTGGGCGGGGGGCGGGTGGGGCCGCGGATCGTGCTGTCCGGGCTGGCCGGGGCGGTGGCGCTGCTGGGGGCCGACGTGCTGGCCCGGGTGGTCATGCGGCCGTACGAGGCGCCCGTGGCGCTGCTGGTCGCCGTGCTGGGGGCGCCGGTGCTGGTCGTGGTGGCCCGGTCGCGGGCGGTGGCCGCCGGGCCCGGTGACCTGGTCCCGTCCCGCGCCCCGCGGCGGCGGCCCGCCCGCGGGGCCGCGCGGGCGGGTGGGCCTTCGCCTTCCGACGCGCGCGTCGTGCGGGGGCGGGGCTGGTCGGTGCTGGTGCCCGTACGGTCGTCCGTGGCGGCGGCGGCGTTGCTGGCGGTCACCGCGGTGGCCGTCGTGGCGGCGGTGGCGGCCGGGCAGTCGGGCATGACGGCCGGGCAGGCGCTGAGTGCCCTGGCGGGCGCGGGCGAGGGCGGGCACGTGCTGCTCGTCCAGGAGATCAGGCTGCCGCGGGTGGTGGCGGGGCTGGTGGCCGGGGCGGCGCTCGGGCTGTCCGGCTGCCTGACCCAGGCACTGGCCCGCAACCGGCTGGCCACCCCCGACATGCTCGGCATCAACCAGGGCGCGGTCATCGCCATCATGGTCGCCGGGATGGTGTCCGCCTCGGGCACGCTGTTCGCCCACTGGTGGATCGGTCCCGTGGGCGCGCTGGCCGCCACCGTGGCGGTGTTCGCCGTCTCGGGCGGCGTCGGCCGGCAGGGTTACCGGTTCATCGTGACGGGGCTGGCGCTGACCACGCTGGCCGGCGCGCTCACCCAGTCGCTGCTGGCCTGGCAGGGGCTCGGCTCGGCCACGGCCGTGCACTCCTGGAGCGTGGGCAGCCTGGCCGGGCGCGGCTACTCCGTCGCCCTGCCCGTGGCCGCCGGGCTGGCGGTGCTGGTCCCGGCCGCGCTCGCGCTGGCCCGCCGGGTGGCGGTGCTGCGCTTCGACGAGGACGTCAGCGCCGGGCTCGGCGTCGATCCAGGCCGGACCAGGATCGCCCTGCTGGCGCTCGCCGTCGTGCTGGCCGGGCTGGCGGCGGGCGTGGCCGGGCCCGTCGCGTTCGTGGCCCTGGCCGCGCCCGTCGTCGCCGCCCGGCTGGCAGGCCCGGCCCGGCTGCCCCTGGTCGGCGCGCCGCTCACCGGCGCGGTGCTGGTCGTGATCGCCGACACGGCCGGACGCGTGGCCGCCGACGGCGCCGAGATCCCCGTGGGCGTCGTGACCAGCATCCTGGGCGGCCCCTTCCTGCTGTGGACCCTGCTGTCGGACCGGAGGCCGTGACATGACACCCGTTTCCACCCCGATCGTCGAGCCCGCCGGCACGCCCGGCCGATGCAAGGTGACGTTCCTCTGGCGGCCCAGGTCGCGCGGCGAGCAGGCGGTCGTGCTGATCAACACGATGACCGACCGCGACCGGCACGCGGGCGACATCAGCCGACATGTCATGACCCGCCGTCCGGGCAGCGACCTGCTCCACCTGACCTACGAGCTCGACGCCGACCTGCGGGCCGGCTACCAGATCCTGCCCTGCGACCGGCTGCCGGGCACCGACCGGGACTCCTGGCTCCAGGTCATGCGCACGGCCGTGCCGGATCCGGGCAACCCGCTCACCGTGCCCGGCCCGCCGGACCGGCGTCCCTCGTCGTTGCTGGAGCTGCCGCAGGCGCCGCCGCAGCCGTACCGGGAGCGGCGGCCGGGCGTGCCGCGCGGCCGGGTCGGCCAGGCGCGGTCGGGCGGGCGGCGGGTGTGGGTCTACACGCCGCCCGGCCCGGCCGCCGGTCCCCTTCCCGTCGTGGTGCTGCTGGACGGCGAGGTGTGGGCCGGGCGCGTCGCGCCCACCCTGGACAACCTGGTGAACGAGGGCCGCCTCCCGCCGCTCGTCGTGCTGATGCCCGACTCGGTGGACCGGCCGGCCCGGCTGCGGGAGCTGGCCTGCCACGAGCCGTTCGTCCGCTACTTGGCCGACGACCTGCTGACGTGGGCGGAGCGCACGTGGCGGGCGACGAGCGATCCGGGGCTGACCGTGATCGCGGGGCAGAGCCTCGGCGGGCTGACCGCCTCCTACGCCGCGCTCCTCGCGCCCGGACGGTTCGGCAACGTCCTGTCGCAGTCGGGGTCGTACTGGTGGCCCGACGAGGATCCGGAACGGCTGACCCGCCGGTACGCCGCCGTCCCGAGGCTGCCGGTGCGCTTCCACGTCGAGGCCGGCCGGCTGGAGTGGATGCTGCTGGAGGAGAACCGCCGCTTCGCCGGCGCCCTCGCCGCCCAGGGGTACGAGGTGAGCTACACCGAGTACAACGGCGGCCACGACCCGGCCTGCTGGCTCGGCGGCCTGGCCGACGGCCTCACCGACCTCGCGGCAGGCTGGCTGTGAACGTCAGGGACGCGATCCGCCGCCGCGCCGAGGCCCACGCCCCCGAGCTGGTCGCGCTCAGCCACCGGATCCACGCCCACCCCGAGACCGCGTTCGAGGAGCACCGGGCGGCCGCCTGGACCGCGGGCCTGCTCGAAGCGGGCGGGTTCGCGGTGACGGCGGGCGCGGGCGGCCTGCCGACGGCCTTCTCCGCCTCTCTCGGCAGCGGCCCGCTGACCGTGGCCTTCTGCGCCGAGTACGACGCGCTGCCCGGCCTCGGCCACGCCTGCGGCCACAACGTGATCGCCGCCGCCTCGGCCGGCGCGGGCCTGGCGCTGGCCCCGTTCGCCGACGAGCTGGGGCTGACCGTGAAGGTCGTCGGCACCCCGGCCGAGGAACGCGGCGGCGGCAAGGCGCTGCTGCTGGAGGCGGGGGTGTTCGACGGCGTGGACGCCGCCATGATGGTGCATCCCGGGCCGTTCGAGACCGTCCGGTTCCGCTCGTTCGCGCTCGGCACCCTGGACGCCGAGTACACCGGACGGGCCGCGCACGCGACCCTCGCCCCGCACGAGGGCCGCAACGCGGCCGACGCGGTGACGCTGGCGCAGGTGGCGATCGGCCTGCTGCGCCAGCAGCTCCCGCGCGACCTGCGCGTGCACGGCGTGGTCACCTCGGCGGGCGAGGCCCCCAACGTCATCCCGGCCAGGTCCACGGCCTCCTACGAGATCAGGGCCGCCGCCGCGCGGGACCTGGTTGGGCTGCGGGCGCGGGTGGAGTCCTG
>NZ_JBSFGJ010000681.1:0-3364 GCF_053596515.1 Nonomuraea sp. NPDC001684 | reverse complement strand
GCCGGCGGCGAGCGGGCGATCGTGCACCCGTGCGAGGGCGCCGAGGACGACGCGGGGGCCGGCGCGGCGGCGATCGACGCGGCCGGCGTCGGGCCGCTGGACACGGTGGTGGGCATCGCCTCCAGCGGGCGCACGCCGTACGTGCTGGGCGCGGTGCGGCGGGCCCGCGAGCGCGGCGCGCTGACCGTCGGCCTGTCCTGCAACCCGGGCACCCCGCTCAGCGCCGAGGCCGAGCACGCGATCGAGGTGCTGGTCGGGCCCGAGGTGGTCAGCGGCTCGACCCGGCTCAAGGCGGGCACGGCGCAGAAGCTCGTGCTCAACATGTTCTCGACCATCGTCATGGTCCGGCTCGGCAAGACGTACGGAAGCCTGATGGTCGACGTCAAGGCCAGCAACGGCAAGCTACGGGAACGGGCGATCAGGATCGTGCGGACGATCGCCGGTGTGGACCGCGAGGAGGCGGAACGGGTGCTCGACCAGCACGGTTTCAACGTCAAGCAGGCGGTGCTCGGCGCCCGGCTCGGGCTCGGGCCGCAGGAGGCGGCGGCGCTGCTGGACCGCAGCGAGGGACGGCTGCGCGTGGCGCTGGGAGAGTCGGCATGAAGATCCTCGGCATGATCTCCGGCACCTCGCACGACGGCATCGACGTGGCCCTGGTCGACTTCGGCCTCGACGGCGACGTGCTGACCGGCCGCGTGCTGCACACCGCGAGCACCCCCTATCCGGACGAGCTGCGCGCCCGGCTGGTGGCCGCGCTGCCGCCCGCGCCCGTCACGCTGGCCGAGGTGTGCGTGCTCGACACGCTCATCGGCCAGTGCTTCGCCGAGGCCGCCGCGGCCGCGGCCGAGCAGGCCGGTCCGGCCGACCTGATCGTCTCGCACGGCCAGACGGTCTTCCACTGGGTGGAGGGCGCGCACGCGCGCGGCACCCTGCAGATCGGCCAGCCCGCCTGGATCGCCGAGCGCACCGGCGCGCCCGTGCTGTCGGACGTGCGCATCCGCGACATCACCGCGGGCGGGCACGGCGCCCCGCTGGTCTCCGTGCTCGACGACCTGCTGCTCGGCGGCCTGCTGTCGGACGGACACACGGGCGGCACAGGCGGCACAGGCGGCACGGGCGGCGCGGCGGCGCTCAACCTGGGCGGCATCTCCAACATGACCGTCGTGCGCGACGGCGGCCTGAGCGCCTACGACATCGGCCCGGCCAACGCCCTCGTCGACGCCGTGGTGTCCGGTCGCGGCCTGAACCCGCGCGGCTACGACGAGGACGGCCGGATCGCCGCCTCCGGCCAGGTGGACGAACGCCTGCTCGACGTGCTGCTCGACGAGCCGTACTACCGGCTGGCCGCGCCGAAGAGCACCGGCAAGGAGCTGTTCCACCTGGCCTACGTCGAGGCGGCGATCGCCAGGGCGGGCCGCGAGCCGTCCGGCCCTGACCTGGTGGCGACGCTGACCGAGCTGACCGTCCGCACGGTGGCGGCCGACGTCGCCGCGGCGGGCGTGGACGTGCTGGTCGTCTCCGGCGGCGGCTGCCGCAACCCGGTCATCATGGACGGCCTGCGCGCCGCCCTGCCCGGCGTGCGGGTGTCGCTGTCCGACGAGCTCGGCGCCCCGGCCGACGACAAGGAGGCCATCGCCTTCGCGCTCATCGGCTGGCTGACCGCCCACGGCCTGCCGGGCACCGTCCCCGGCGGCACGGGCGCGCAGGCCGCCCGGGTGCTCGGCACGCTGACGCCGGGCGCGGGCCCGCTCGTCCTGCCCGCCCCGCTGACCACGCCGCCGCGCTCGCTGGTGCTGCGCCGATGACCCCGGCTCCCGCCGCGCCGCCCGGCCCCGGACCGGTGAGCCCGGAACCCGGTCCGCCCGCGGGCCTGGTCCGGGCGGCCCGCACGCCGTGGTTCGACCTGACCGAGTGCACCGGCCACCGCACCGTGCGCCGGGCGGACGGCGGCGCACTGGCCGGCGAGGCCCCCATGACCCTCGGCACGTACCACGACCTGGCCTCGGTCACCAAGGTCGTCGCCACCACGACGGCCCTGCTCCGCCTGGTCTCCGACCGCCTGGTGGACCTGGACGAGCGGGCGGCCGCGTACCTGCCGGAGGGCTGCCCCGACCAGGTCACCGTGCGGGACCTGCTGCTGCACCGGGCCGGGCTGTGGGAGTGGTGGCCGATGTACCTCGACCCGCGGATGCCCGCCCCGCGCTACGCGCCCGGCCGCGAACGGCACTACTCCGACCTGGGCTTCATCCTGCTCGGCCGGGTGGTCGAGAGCGTCACCGGCACGTCGCTGGACCGGGCGGTGGCCGAGCTGGTCACCGGGCCGCTCGGGCTGGCCGGCACCACGTACGCGCGGCCGGCGGGGCCCGAGGCGGCCATGAGCGCCCTGGACGACCGGGTCGAGATGCGCATGCTCGACACCTCCGAGCCGTACCCGGTGCCCTTCCGCAGCGCGGACTTCGCCGGCTGGCGGCACGAGCCCGTGCTCGGCCAGGTCGCCGACGGCAACGCCTACCACGCCTTCGGCGGCGTGGCGGGCCATGCCGGACTGTTCTCCACCGTCCCGGACCTGCTGCGGTACGCCACCGCGCTGTCCCGCTACGAGGAGCACGACCGGCTGTGGCGGCCCGAGGTCGCCCGCGAGTTCTTCACCCCCGGCCCCGACCCCGGCCAGGCGCTCGGCTTCCGCACCTACCGGCTCGACCTGCGGGAGGAGACCGTCACGGTGCTCGGCCACCCCGGCTACGTCGGGTGCGCCGTCGGGTTCGTCCCCGGCCGGGACGTCGCGATCGCGCTGGCGAGCAACCGCCTGCTGACGACGGCCGCGCCGACGCCCACCGACGCCCTCTGGACCGGCCTGCTGCAGGCCATCACCCACCGATCGAGGACCGCATGACCCCGCTCCTGGAGATCCGCGACCTCTCCGTCGCCTTCCGCACCCGCAAGCAGGACGTCACCGTCGTCAAGAACGTCTCGATGGAGATCCTGCCGGGACAGACCGTGGCCGTGGTCGGCGAGTCGGGCTCGGGCAAGTCCACCACGGCCGCCGCGGTCAACCGGCTGCTGCCCGCGGGCGGCCGCATCACGACCGGCCAGGTGCTGTTCGACGGCCGCGACCTGGCCGGGGTGAGCGAGCGCGAGATGACCGCCGTCCGGGGCGCGGGCATCGGCCTGGTGCCCCAGGACCCGATGTCCAACCTCAACCCGCTCATGCGCATCGGCGACCAGATCGCCGAGGCCCTGGAGGTGCACGGCCTGGCCGCGGGCAGGGCGGCGCGCGGGCGCGTGACCGAGCTGCTGGAGATGGTCGGCATCCCCGAGCCGGAGCGGCGGGCCGGGCAGTACCCGCACGAGTTCTCCGGCGGCA
>NZ_JBSFGJ010000680.1:1628-3365 GCF_053596515.1 Nonomuraea sp. NPDC001684 | reverse complement strand
CCCTACATGCTTACCCCAGGACTACCATCGCCTGGGCTGGACTACCTTCCTGCGTCACCCCATCGCTTACCTACTACCCGATCGGATCGAGCGTTCACTCTGACCCCAAGCCCGAAGGCTTTAGGCGAGTTAAGGACTCTTAGCATCACGAGGTTCGATATGGGCGCGTTGAAGCGGGTACGGGAATATCAACCCGTTGTCCATCGACTACGCCTGTCGGCCTCGCCTTAGGTCCCGACTTACCCTGGGCGGATTAGCCTGCCCCAGGAACCCTTGGTCATCCGGCGCGAGGGTTTCTCACCCTCGATTCGCTACTCATGCCTGCATTCTCACTCGCACAGCCTCCACAACTAGATCACTCTGCTGCTTCGCCGGCTGCACGACGCTCCCCTACCCATCCAGCCCCGAAAGACTGAATGCCACGACTTCGGCGGTGTGCTTGAGCCCCGCTACATTGTCGGCGCAGAATCACTTGACCAGTGAGCTATTACGCACTCTTTCAAGGGTGGCTGCTTCTAAGCCAACCTCCTGGTTGTCTCTGCGACTCCACATCCTTTCCCACTTAGCACACGCTTAGGGGCCTTAGTCGGTGATCTGGGCTGTTTCCCTCTCGACTACGAACCTTATCGCCCGCAGTCTCACTGCCACGCTCTCACTTACCGGCATTCGGAGTTTGGCTGACGTCAGTAACCTTGTCGGGCCCATCGGCCATCCAGTAGCTCTACCTCCGGCAAGAAACACGCGACGCTGCACCTAAATGCATTTCGGGGAGAACCAGCTATCACGGAGTTTGATTGGCCTTTCACCCCTACACACAGGTCATCCCCCAGGTTTTCAACCCTGGTGGGTTCGGTCCTCCACCCAGTCTTACCTGAGCTTCAACCTGCCCATGCGTAGATCACTCCGCTTCGGGTCTACAGCATGCGACTCAAACGCCCTATTCAGACTCGCTTTCGCTACGGCTCCCCCACACGGGTTAACCTCGCCACACACCATAACTCGCAGGCTCATTCTTCAAAAGGCACGCAGTCACATCACACAGAAGACAAGCTCCTGTACGCTCCTACGGCTTGTAGGCACACGGTTTCAGGTACTATTTCACGACCCCTCACCGGGGCACTTTTCACCTTTCCCTCACGGTACTCGTGCACTATCGGTCATCAGGGAGTATTTAGGCTTACCAGGTGGTCCTGGCAGATTCACACAGGATTTCTCGGGCCCCGTGCTACTTGGGATCCCCTCAAGAAGCCTTCAAGATTTCGCCTACCCGGCTCTCACGGTCTACGGCAGCCCTTCCCAGAGCTTTCGACTACCTCAAAGGTTTATCACTTCTTGTGGCTTCGGCAGAAACCACCAGAGGGTCCCACGACCCCGGACATGCAACGCCTGCCGGCTATCACACACGCCCGGTTTAGCCTCATCCGCTTTCGCTCACCACTACTCACGGAATCACTGTTGTTTTCTCTTCCTACGGGTACTGAGATGTTTCACTTCCCCGCGTTACCACCAACCGCCCTATACATTCAGGCGGAGGCAACACCACATGACTGGTGCTGGGTTTCCCCATTCGGACATCCCCGGATCAACGTCTGGTTGGCGACTCCCCGAGGCTTAACGCAGCCTCCCACGTCCTTCATCGGCTCCTGATGCCAAGGCATCCACCGTGTGCCCTAAAAAACTTGGCCACAAAGATGCTCGCGTCCACTATGCAAATCTCAAACAACAAACAGCAACCGA
>NZ_JBSFGJ010000679.1:0-3371 GCF_053596515.1 Nonomuraea sp. NPDC001684 | reverse complement strand
CAGGTCCCTGCCGCCCACGCCGAGGATGTGGCTGATCCCGGCCTCCGCCCAGTCGAGCAGGCAGGACACCTGCTGGGCGCCCGTGCCGGAGGCGGGCTCGACGCGGGCGTCCTGGACCTCAAGCTGTTCGACGTCCGCTACCTGGCCGAGAACGGCTACGCCGACGGCACGGCCGACCGCCTGCCGCTGATCGTCCAGTACCAGGGCGCCCAGAAGAGCACCGCCCGCGCCCTGCCCGACAGCACCGCCACCCGGTCGCTGCCGAGCATCCACGGCGCCGCGCTCACGGTCGACAAGGCGAAGGCGGACGACTTCTGGGCCACCCTGCGCGACTCGGCCAACGGCAGGACGAAGCTGGCCGGCGGCGTCGGCAAGGTCTGGCTGGACGCCAAGGTCAAGGCGGACCTGGCCGAGAGCGTGCCGCTGATCGGCGCCCCCGAGGCGTGGCGGGCCGGCTTCGACGGCTCCGGCACGACGGTCGCCGTGCTGGACACCGGCGCCGACGCCACCCACCCCGACCTGGCCGGCCGGATCGCCGACAGCCGCAGCTTCGTCGAGGGCCAGGAGGTGACCGACCACCACGGCCACGGCACCCACGTCGCCGCGACCGTGGGGGGCTCGGGCGCGGGCTCGGACGGCACGCGCAAGGGCGTCGCCCCCGGCGCCCGGCTCGTCATCGGCAAGGTGCTGGGCGACTCGGGCTCGGGCGACACCTCCGACATCATCGCCGGCATGGAGTGGGCCACCACCGAGAAGAAGGCGAAGATCGTCTCGATGAGCCTCGGCGGCAACCCCACCGACGGCACCGACCCGCTGTCCCAGTCCGTCAACGACCTGAGCGCCTCGACGGGCGCGCTGTTCGTGGTCGCCGCGGGCAACGACGGCCCCGGCAAGGAGACGATCGGCGCGCCCGGCGCCGCCGCGTCCGCGCTGACGGTCGCCGCCACCGACAAGTCCGACCAGCTCGCGAGCTTCTCCAGCCGCGGGCCGAGGGCCGTGGACGGCGCGCTCAAGCCGGACATCGCCGCCCCTGGCGTGGGCATCGTCGCCGCCCGCGCCGCCGGAACCTCGCTGGGCAGCCCGGTCGACGCCCTCTACACCAGCCTGAACGGCACCTCGATGGCGACCCCGCACGTCGCGGGCGCGGCTGCGCTGCTGGCCCAGGAACATCCGTCCTGGGACGGCCAGCGGCTCAAGGCAGCGTTGATGTCGACCGCCAAGGACGCCGGATACTCCGCCTACGAGCAGGGCGCCGGCCGCGTCGACGTGGCCAGGGCCGTCTCCCAGGCCGTCGTCTCCACCACGCCGAACCTGGACTACGGCGTCATCCCCGTAGACGTGAACGACACCGCGGAAAAGACCGTCACCTACGCCAACGACGGCGCCGCCGAGGTGACGCTGACCCTCGCCGCCGCCCTGGGCGAGGCCGAGGACGCGCTGACGTTCAGCGCCCCGTCGGTCACCGTCCCGGCGGGCGGCACCGCGTCCGTCACCGTCACCCTGCGCCCGGAGGGCCTGCCCAAGGGCGGCTACACCGGCGCCGTGGTCGCCACAGGCCCGTCCGGCACGCACGTGACGACCCCGGTCGGGCTGCGCCGAGGGCCCAAGAAGGTGCCGCTGACCGTGCACCTCATCGACAGGTACGGCAACCCGCCCTCGCCGATGGTGTCCTGGGTGGCCGCGAGCGCGGTCGACGTCCCCGACACCTACGGCGTCAGCTCGGGCGAGTTCGTCAGCGACGGCGTCTACCGCTACATGGTCGAGCCGGGCACCTACAGCGTCCAGGCCGGCGTCCAGCACAACACGACCGACAGCGGGCCTCCCCCGGTCGCCCAGCTGTACGACCCCGAGGTGGTCGTGCCGGAGGAGGGCGCCGAGATCACCCTCGACGCCCGCGAAGCCGTGCTGCTGCGCGTCAAGACGCCCAAGCCGATCGACTGGCGGCACGCCAGAGGCACCATCTCCTTCCTGCGCACAGCCTGGGACGGCACCTCGCTGTCGTCCGGGAACATGGGCGCCCTCGGCATGAACGACTGGTACATCAGCCCCACCAAGAAGGTCACCAAGGGGAAGCTGCTGTTCTCGATGCAGGCCACGGCCGCCAACCCGCAACTGGCCGTGCGCGCCGTGTCCCCGCGGAAGTACCCGATCGACGCCAGAACCTATGAGTACTTCGACCGTGGGCTGAGCTTCGACCTCGGCTGGGACATCCCGTTCCCGGCCGGCACCCGCCGCTACGACCTCGCGTACGTCGGCGGCGGCGCGAACCCGCAGGGCAACCTGCGCGGCAAGCTCGCGCTGATGACGATCGACCCCGATGACACCTGCCTCATCGACCTCAAGCGTCTCCAGGCGCTGAAGGCCGCGGGCGCCGCCGGGGTCGTGCTCTTCGCCAACCGCGTGTACCCCGGCTGCTCGATCCCCACCTGGCCCGGCGGGGACGAAAGGCCGGAACTGCCGGTGGTCCAGATCTTCAAGGCCGTCGGCGACCGGCTCCGCGCCCAGCTCGCGGACGGCCCGGTCACGCTGGAGATCGCCAACCACCCGATCATCGACTACACCTACCAGCTCCTGGAGCACGAGGACGGCAGGGTCCCCGACCCCGTCTACCGCTTCACCGACAGCCGCCTGCGGGCCGTGGACACCGCGTACCACACGCCGCTGAGCCTCGACAACCAGATGGAGATCTGGCACAGCCGCAAGCCGCTGGAGCGGGTCACGTTCTCGACGGCCTTCCACTTCGCCGCCCCCTCCAGGCGGATGGAGTACTTCAGCCTGTCCGGCGCGGACACGCTGCGCGAGGGGACCGTCAGCGGCACCGACACGAAGACCTGGGGACTGGCGACGACGATCGAGAAGCCCGGCAGGGAGACCAGGCGCTGGAGCACCGGCCCGGCCACCCCGGGCGGCATGGTGATCCCGGAGGTCCCCGGCGTCGAGCAGAAGGTGTTGTGCGCGATGTGCCGGCGCGGCGACACGTTCCTGCCCGCCTACACCTTCGTGACCGGCGACGGGCGGCTGGCCATGACCGGCGGCAGCGTCAACACCAACGCCAAGCTGTTCAGGGACGGCAAGGAGATACCGCGCGTCGCCGGCGCCGCGTTCCCGATGTTCACGCTCACCAAGGAGGAGGGCGTCTACCGGCTCGAACAGAGCGGCTCGGGCACCGTCAACGCCTGGACCTTCCACTCCAGGGCCCGCGACAAGGACACCGTCCCGCCCACGAACGGCTGCCACCCGACCATGGGCTCGTCCGGCTCGTGCAACCCGCAGCCACTGGTGTTCGTCGGCTACGACCTGGGTGACACCCAGGCCCTGGACACCTCCGTACGGGCCGGCGGCCGGCACACGTTCCAGATCGACGTGACCCA
>NZ_JBSFGJ010000678.1:0-3418 GCF_053596515.1 Nonomuraea sp. NPDC001684 | reverse complement strand
CCGACGCGCCTTCGGCGGCGGCCCACTCCATGCCCTCGATGACGCCGGACAGGGTGCCCGAGCCGTCGTCGCCGAGCACCTTGCCGACCATCAGCTCGGCGCCGGGGGCGACGCCCTTCCTGCCGTCGCCGCCGGCGATGGTGGCGGCGACGTGGGTGCCGTGCCCGTTGCCGTCCTGGACGCTCGGCTCGCCGGTGAACACCTTGCTCTGCTTGACGCGTCCGGCCAGGTCGGGGTGGGTGGCGTCGACGCCGGTGTCCAGCACGGCGACCTTGACGCCCTTGCCGTCGAACCCGGCCTGCCACGCCTCCGGCGCGCCCACCTGCGGCACGCTGTGGTCGAGGGTGGCCTTGACCTTGGCGTCCAGCCAGATCTTCGACACGCCCTGCGACAGCGTGGCCCGCTGCCCGTCGAGCGACTTCCACAACCCGCCGATCGTGCGTTTGTCGGCGGCGACCACCCGGCCGTTGACGCTCTCCAGCTCGGGCGCGGACGCGCTCTTCGGCGCGGCGCCGTCGTAGAGGAACAGCAGCGGCAGCTTGTCCGACCTGGCGTCGTCGTACCCCTGGGCGATCAGCCGGGTGACCGAGAACAGGGCCGGGTCCAGCCGCTTGGCCGCCAGGAGGGGGACGACGTCCTTGGGCAGGACGCGCAGCTCGCCGTTCTCCTCGGTGGTGCTGAACGCCATCCGCTCACGGCCCGGCCCCGGCTTCACCTCCACCGCCTGCCTGCCCGGCTCGGCCTGCCTGACGGTCACCACGTCCCCGGTGATCAGCGTGACGCGGTGGACGCTCCCGCCGGTGGGCTCGGCCGCGGCCGAGGCCGCCGATAACGGGGAGCTCAACAGGGCGGCGGTGGTGACTCCTGCCACCGTCACATGGGCGGACCAGTGCATGGGGGTGAAACCTCTCGTAGCAACAATCAGTGCACACGAGAGTGGGTGATCGGACACGCGGCGCGCCAGGTGTCACCCGTGCCGTTTGTCTGCCATGTCGTGATTACGACACGGCGCCGACGGTGCGGTTAGCATGGAACGGGATCGGGGATCGTGGCGACACTCGGCGACGAAGCGAGATCTGTGCATGCCTACGCCCCCGCGCAAGCTCCGCAACACCCTGAGCTGGTACGCCTTCGGCTTCTCCTGCGCGGTGACGCTGCTCGCCGCGGTCCTCATGGTGTTCCCCGACCGGGCCCTCACCAGGGCGGCGGTGCTCTCCTCGATCGGCCTCAACCTGATCGCGTCCGTGGCCTTCGCCGTCGTGTTCTCCGTCCTGAGCTCCCAGGTGCAGCAGCGCGGCATGGAGGAGAACATCGCCCAGCACCTGGACGACCTGGCCACGGGGCTGCGCGCCGAGGTGGCCTCGATGCACAAGGGGTTCATGCCGACGGCCGTCTACCCGTCCTTCGACCCGGTGGACGGCACGTACGGGGACGCCTTCAACAAGGACGTGACCGCGAGCCTGGAGGCCACCGGGTTCTACGCCTTCTGCGGCCCGAGCGCCCGCTACGTGTCGGCCCGGCTGACCAGGTCCCGCCACTTCCCCCACCAGGTCCGGGTCGCGATGCTCAACCCCGGCGACAAGCTGGCCATCTCGCGCCGCGCCACCGACCGCACCAGCTGGGCCAGGCTGGCGGGCAAGGACAACTCCACCCTGTCGGAGGAGCTGCGCGAGGAGCTCGTCATGAGCACGGTCGCGCTGTTCGACTACCGGCACATCTGCCCGGTGGACCTGGCCTACATCGAGGACACCGCGACCTACCGGTTCGAGATCTTCGACGACGCCATCTACCTGTCCTGGTACCACGGCCCGCAGTCGATCTCCAAGGAGATGCCGGAGTCGCTCAGGTTCGCCGCCGAGTCCTTCCTCTACCAGTTGCTCCGCCTCGACCTCATGCGCAGGTTCGAGATCGTCGAGAGCCGGGTGCGGTTCGAGGCGGGCCAGGACGACACCTTCCTCATCGCCCACCTGACGGCGGTGCTCGGCTCCGCGGTGTCGGCCGCCGACCTGGAGCGCTGGCGGAGACGGTACCGGGAGTACACCGCGGACTTCACCGGCTACCTCGACACCGTCTACGCCGCGCTCAAGATCTGACAGGGCGCACAGGGCTCACAGGGCTCCGGCGCGGGCCGCGGCCAGCGCCGCCGCGGCGGCCCGGTCGGCGGCGGCCTCGTCGAGGGCCTCCCCGCTGTTGAGCAGCGCGTAGTACAGGGGCGCGGACACGGCGGCGATCACCCGGCGCGGGTCGGTGCCGGGCGGCAGCTCGCCGCGCCCGATCGCGTCGGTGACGCAGCCGGCCCACTCCTCGATGCGGACGGCGTAGAAACGGTGCAGCGCCCGGGCGGCCTCCCCGTCGCAGAGCGAGGCGGCGATCAGCGCCTTGAACAGGCGTCCCTGGCGGGGGTCGGTGAGGGTCTTGACGACCAGGCGGGCGTTGTCGCGCAGGTCCGCCCGCACGTCGCCGTTGCGGGCGCGGGGCAGCGAGGTCTCCGCCATGTCCTTGAGGAGGTCGGCGGCGAGCGCGCCGGGCGTGCCCCAGCGGCGGTAGACGGTGGTCTTGCCGACCTCCGCGAGGCGGGCGATGTCGGCGAGGTCGAGCCCGGCGAAGCCCTTCTCGACCAGGGTGTCGCCGGCGGCCCGCAGAACGGCCTCGCGGACGCGGGCGGTACGCCCACCAGGACGGACGGCACCCGGCGGTGGCACGGCGGCCATACGGACTCCCCTCGTTCGAACCCTTATCGGAACCATAGTTCCCTTAACGCCGGTTCCGGTGCTACTGTTCTCTCATCTTAACGGAACTAAAGAACCGTTTGCGGCGGCATGCCGACCGGCACGCCCGAGAGAAAGCCCTGCCATGACCACCACCACACCCCTGCCCACGTCCGCCGCCCAGGCCCCGCCACGGCGCCTGACCGGCCGCCTGCGCCTCGTCCTCGCGGTGCTCCTGGTCGCCCAGTTCATGCTGGCCGTCGACTTCTCGATCCTCAACGTGGCCCTGCCCGCCATCGGCGACGACCTCGGCTTCTCCCTGTCCGGCCTCCAGTGGATCGCCACCGCCTTCGCCCTGTGCGCGGCCGGCTTCACCCTCTTCTTCGGCCGCATCGGCGACCTGGTCGGCCGCAAGCGCATCTTCCTCGGCAGCCTGGCGCTGCTCGGCGCGGCCTCGCTCGCCGGCGGGCTCGCCCCCACCCCCGACGTCCTCATCGTGGCCCGCATCGCCCAGGGCCTCGCGACGGCCGCCGCCACCCCGGCCGGGCTCGCCCTGCTCACCACGTCCTTCCCCGAAGGGCCGCTGCGGCAGAAGGCGCTCGGCCTCAACGGCGCCCTGATGTCCGCCGGGTTCACCGCGGGGGCCGTGCTCGGCGGGGTCCTGACCGACCTGCTCTCCTGGCGCTGGGCGTTCTTCGTCAACGTGCCCG
>NZ_JBSFGJ010000677.1:0-3436 GCF_053596515.1 Nonomuraea sp. NPDC001684 | reverse complement strand
GCGCACGCGCTCGACCGGCCACGACGGGTCGAGCGGCACGAACGCCGCCCCCAGCTTCATCAGCGCCAGGTACGCGACCGGCAGTTCCAGCGAGTTGACCAGCAGGGCGGCGACCACGTCGCCCTTGCCCACGCCGTGCCCGGCCAGCGTCGCCGCCAGGCCGTTGACCAGGTCGTCCAGTTGCCTGTAGGTGAGGGTCCTGCCGTCGTAGGTGACCGCCGGCCGCTCCGGGCACCGGTCGGTCTGCTCCTCGATCAACGCCGGGACGGGACGGAACGGGCCGAAGTCGACCGCCCGGCCGGTGAAGCCGCGGGTGTTGCCGGTCATCTCCACCTCTCTGTCAGGAATGTACGAACGGCGACCGGCCCCTTTGCCTCACACGCCCCCGTCGCCTTCCTCATAGGCGTTCCAAGTCGTTCCGGAGCCGGCCCGGCGCGTACGCCGGTTCGGCGGCTCCGTCCGTCGCCGCGGCGGCGGCGATCCGGCCCGCCGCGGGCGACGTCTGCACCCCGTAGCCGCCCAGGGCGGCCAGCCAGACGAACCCCGGCGCGCCGGGCTCCGGCCCGATCACCGGCGTCCCGTCGGCCACCTCGCTGCGCAGCCCCGCCCAGGCGTGCCGGACGCTGCGGATCTCCAGCGTCGTGGCCTCCTGGACGCGCCGCACGCCGACGGCGACGTCCAGGTCGTCGGGGCGGGCGTCGCAGGGCGGGACGGGCGTGGCGTCGGCGGGGGAGACCAGCAGCCGCCCGGACTCGGGCTTGACGTAGAACGTGTCCGCCACGTCGGTGACCATCGGCCAGGACCGGGCGTCCGTCCCCTCGGGCAGGTCCACCAGGAACGCGGTCCTGCGCAGCGGGCGCAGGCCCACCGGCCGCACCCCGGCCAGCCCGGCGACCTCGTCGGCCCACGCCCCGGCCGCGTTGACCAGGATCGGCGCGGCGTGCTCGCCCGCGTCGGTGACCGCCCGCCAGACGCCGCCCGTGCGCGACAGCGCCCGGACCCGCGCGGAGGTGACCACCTGGCCGCCGCGCGCCCTGATGCCGCGCAGGAAGCCCTGGTGGAGGGCGTCCACGTCGATGTCCATCGCGCCGGGCTTGAGCATCGCCCTGCTGAACCGGCCAGGACGCAGGATCGGGCAGTGCTTCGCAGCCTCGGCGGGGTCGATCTCCACCGCCGGCGTCGGGGCCCGCCGCCCTTCGGCCAGCACCTCGTCGAACAGCTGCTCGCCGCCGTGCGGGCACAGCGCGAGCACGCCGCGCGGGCTCAGCAGCGGGACGTCGGCGAAACCCGGTGGAGGCGCGGCGAGGAAGTCCCTGCTCGCCGCCGTGAGAGCCCGGACGGCCCGGTTGCCGAAGTACTCCGAGAAGAGCGCCGCCGACCGTCCGGTCGAGTGGTGGCCGGTGACCTGCTCGGCTTCGAGCAGGGTCACGGTGCCTGACCTGGCGAGGAAGAACCCCGCACAGGCGCCCGCGACGCCGCCCCCGACAATGAGAAAATCTCTCACGTCCGTAAACTGATCACATTTCACCGTGTTTCGGCAAACAGTTTGTACGTCCTGACAGAAATGACTTGCCCGAAATGCGCGGTAAGTCAGGTCGAAAATGCTGTAATTCAAGCATTTATATAAACGATCTTGTGATTACCGGCCTGTCAGGGCCTCGGCGGCGGTGGCCGGGCGTTCCGGCGGCGTCAACCCCTATGTCAGAAACGGCGCAGGCGTGCGCTCCGAGTGTCAGATCCGATCGCTGAGCGCGCGCAGCAGACGTCCGAAACCCGGCGCCGCCAGGCGCGGCGGGACGGCGGCCATCAGCCGCATCAGGGGCTCGCTCTGCATGAGCGTCCGCGGGCCCGACACCGCGAGCCGAGGCGCGGGCCGCCCGCCCTCGCCACCAGCACCCGCATGCGACAGCCCCCTCTACGAATCGTAGTACTACACGCTATAGAGGGAAATGGCGGGTGTGAAGCGGGCCATCGGTGGTAGCCGAGCGTCGGGAAGCCGACGACTTTGGGGGGAACATGGCCGAGCGCCTGACCGACGAGGACATCGACACCGCCCTGGCGGCGCTGGAGGGCTGGCGGCGGGACGGCGACGCCCTGGTCAAGGACGTGCCGATCACGCCCGACAGCTACGGCTGGCTGAGCGAGGCGGTGCACAACGAGGGCGCCACGCTGGGGCACCAGGCCGAGATCGAGCGTACGGCGGAGGGCATCCGCTTCCGGCTCTCGACGGGCGAGGCCGGCGGGGTCACCGAGCGCGACGTCGAGCTCGCCGCCCACATCGACCAGGTCCTCGACGGCGGCGCCCGCGACCGCGGCTGACCTGCCCTTTCGGCGCAGGGCCCGTTCCGCGGCCAGGCCGATGTGCAGGGCGCACAGGTTGTGCAGGGGGCACATCCTGTGTAGGGTGCATTCGGACAATAGGGGGATTAATGGTGCATTCCGCGCCCAGTCCGCGCTCCGGCGGCGGGATCGTCAGCGTGCTCGCGGTCGCCGGCATCGTCGGCTCGCTCATGCAGACGCTGGTGGTGCCGCTCATCGGCCGGCTGCCGCGGCTGCTGCACGCGAGCGCCGCCGACACGTCCTGGGTGATCACCGTGACGCTGCTGGTCGGCGCGGTCGCCACCCCCGTCATCGGCAAGCTCGGCGACCTCTACGGCAAGCGCACCATGATGCTCGTCTGCTCGGTGCCGCTCGTCGCCGGGTCGGTGGTGTGCGCGCTGTCCGGCTCCCTGATCCCCATGATCGCCGGACGCGGCCTCCAGGGGCTGGGCGTCGGCATGATCCCGCTCGGCGTCAGCGCGCTGCGCGACCTGCTGCCGCCCCAGCGGGTCGGTCCGGCCATCGCGCTGATGAGCTCGTCCATGGGCATCGGCGGCGCGCTCGGGCTGCCGATCTCGGCCGCGGTCGCCGAGTACGCCGACTGGCGGGTGCTGTTCTGGGGCTCGGCCGCGCTGAGCGTGCTGGTCGGGGTGCTGATCTGGCTGCTGGTCCCGGCCACGCCCGCCGCTGCCGTCCGGGGCCGGCTCGACCTGGTCGGCGCGTTCGGGCTGGGCGCGGCGCTGGTCTGCCTGCTGCTCGGCGTGTCGAAGGGCGGCGACTGGGGCTGGTCGAGCGGCGCCACCCTCGGGCTGCTCGGCGGCGCGGTGCTGCTCGCCCTGCTGTGGGGGCTGTGGGAGCTGCGCGTCCGCGACCCCCTCGTGGACCTGCGCACCACCGCCCGCCCCCAGGTGCTGCTCACCAACGTGGCCTCGATCCTCGTCGGCTTCGCCATGTACGCCCAGTCGCTGGTCCTCATGCAGATCCTGCAGCTGCCCGCGGCGCTCGGCTACGGCCTGGGACAGTCGATGCTGGCCGCCGGGCTCTGGATGGCGCCGTCCGGGCTGATGATGATGGCGGTCTCCTCGCTCGGCGCCCGGCTGTCGGCCGCCCGCGGGCC
>NZ_JBSFGJ010000676.1:0-3496 GCF_053596515.1 Nonomuraea sp. NPDC001684 | reverse complement strand
ATCGAGAACCGCCCCCTCGCGCCGGCGGGGCCGCCGACGACGTGTTCCGTCCCGCATCCGGCCGCGCACGCCGCCGCGCCCAGGGTCCATGCCAAGAACCGCCGACGACGCATCCGCCCTCCCCCGACCTTCGCGAGTACCGCTATTACCCAAAGTTATTGACAGTTCACTCGCTGTTACACATCGGGATACGGTTAACCGAAATTTCGGCGTATGCCGGAGTCAGTCCTGCTTCGTGGCCACCCCGGCCATCAGGGACGAGGGCAGCGACCAGTCCCCCACCAGCTTGGGCCGGTCCGGCCGCCAGTCCACGGCCTGCACCAGGCCGGGCGGGTCGAGCGCGAAGCCGCCGAAGAACGCGCGGATCTCGGCCGGGCTGCGGTCCGCCCCGCCCGAGCCGGACGAGCCGCGGCGGCCCCCGCGCGGGTTCTCCTCGTCCGACAGGCGTCCCATCGAGGTGGCGTGCGAGATCACCAGACGGCTGCCGGGCGCGACCGCCTCGCGCAGCGCCGCCACCGCGCCCTGCGGATCGGCCGCGTCGGGCAGGAAGTGCAGGATCGACACCAGCACGATCGCGACCGGCCGCGACAGGTCCAGGAACCGGCCCGCGCGGGCCAGCACCTCCTCGTGGTCGAGCAGGTCGGCCTCCAGGAAGGCGGCCCTGTCCGCCCCGGCGAGCAGGGCCCTGGCGTGCGCGGCGACGACCGGGTCGTCGTCGACGTAGACGACCCTGGCCGCCGGCGCGACCTCGTGCACGCTGCCCTGCGTCGGCAGCCCGCTGCCCAGGTCGATGAACTGGGTGATCCCCGCGGCGGCGACGTAGCGCACGGCACGCTGGAGGAAGGCCCGGTTCGCGCGGGCCAGCGGGACCGCCTCCGGGACCAGCTCGGCGAGCTGGTCGATCGCCAGGCGGTCGACCGCGAAGTTGTCCGTCCCGCCGAGCATGTAGTCGTACATGCGTGCGAGATTCGGAGTGTGGGGGTCGAACTGCCGCACAGTAATGAATTTATGTGGTACGCAGCCGGATAACACTACCCTGCGAGGATTGTGGCTGAATTTATTCCACAGTCACGCTCTTGGCGAGATTGCGAGGCTTGTCCACGTCCCTGCCGAGGGCGACCGCCGCGTGGTAGGCCAGCAGCTGGAGCGGGATCGTCAGCAGCATCGGGTCGAGCTCGATCTCGTTCTTCGGGATCACGATCACGTCGTCGGCCAGCTTGGCGTCGGGCTCGCGGTGGCCGACCATGAGCACCTGGCCGCCGCGGGCGCGGATCTCGCCGAGCGTGGTGAGGTTCTTGTCGAGCAGCTCGTCGTCGGGGACGATCGCGACCGTCGGCATGTCCGGGCCGATCAGCGCGAGCGGGCCGTGCTTGAGCTCGCTGGCCGGGTACGCCTCGGCGTGCACGTACGAGATCTCCTTGAGCTTCTGCGCGCCCTCGCGGGCCACCGGGTAGCCCCTGACCCGGCCGACGAACATCATGCTCGGGTGCTTGGCGTACTTCTGCGCCAGCTCGGCGATCTTGTCGCCCTGGGCGAGGATCTCCTCGATCTGGCCGGGCAGCCGGCGCAGGCCCTCCACGATGCGCCGCCCGTCGGCCGGCGACAGGTCGCGCACCCGGCCCAGGTGCAGCGCGAGCAGCGCGAAGGCGACCGAGGTCGAGGTGAACGCCTTGGTCGAGGCGACCGAGACCTCGGGCCCGGCGTGCAGGTAGATGCCGCCGTCGACCTCGCGGGCGATGGCGCTGCCCACGGCGTTGACGATGCCGATCACCCGGCCGCCCTTGCGCTTGAGCTCCTGGACGGCGGCCAGCGTGTCGTAGGTCTCGCCCGACTGGCTGATCGCGACGTAGAGGGTGTCGGGGTCGACGACGGGGTTGCGGTAGCGGAACTCGCTGGCCGGCTCGGCGTCGGCCGGGATGCGCGCCAGCTCCTCGATGAGCTGCGCGCCGATCTGCCCGGAGTAGTACGCCGACCCGCAGCCGATGATCTTCACCCGGCGGAACGAGCGCGTCTCGCGGGCGTCCATGTTCAGGCCGCCGAGGTGGGCGACGTGGAAGCGCTCGTCGAGGCGGCCGCTCATCGTGCGGGTCATCGTCTCGGGCTGCTCGGAGATCTCCTTGAGCAGGTAGTGCTCGTAGCCGCCGGTGTCGTAGTGGCCGGCGTCCCAGTCGACGGTCAGCGGCTCCTTGGCGGTCTCGCGGGCGTCGCTGGCGAAGGTGTGGAAGCCGTCGGCCTTGAGCACGGCCAGCTCGCCGTCCTCCAGGTGCACGACCTGGCGGGTGTAGCGGACCAGGGCGGCGACGTCGGAGGCGGCGAACATCTCCTTCTCGCCGATGCCGAGCACGATCGGGCTGCCGTTGCGCGCCACGACCACCTCGCCCGGCCGCTCGGCGTCGATCACCGCGATGCCGTACGTGCCGACGATGTTCTTGAGCGTCTTCCTGACCGCCTCCTCCAGGGAGTCGTTCTCGTCGGCGGCGCGGGCGATCAGGTGGGCCAGGACCTCGGTGTCGGTCTCGGACAGGAACGTGACGCCGTCGGCCTCCAGCTTGGCGCGCAGCTCGCCGGCGTTCTCGATGATGCCGTTGTGCACGACGGCGATGCGCTGGTCGGCCGACAGGTGCGGGTGGGCGTTCTCGTCGCTGGGCACGCCGTGGGTGGCCCAGCGGGTGTGGCCGATGCCGTGGTTGCCCTTGAACCGCACCGGCACGACCTTGGCCAGGTCGGCGACCCGGCCCTTGACCTTGCGTACCTTGAGTCCCTTGTTCGACACCACGACCCCGGCGGAGTCGTAGCCCCGGTACTCAAGCCGCTGCAGCCCTTCCAACAGGATGGGCGCCGCGTCCTTGGGGCCCACGTAGGCCACGATTCCGCACATCGAGGTCTCCTCTTATCCGTAGACGATCCTGCGGAGCTGCCGCAGCGACAGCTCTGGTGCCGCTACCCGGCGTGCGGGTAACTCGGCGGCGATCCGGGGGAAGATCTCGTCGTTGGTCAGGCCGCGGGCCTTGAGCTCGCCGTGACGGCGGCGTACGAACTCCTCGACCGGCTCGGAGAAGTACGACAGCACGTCGGCGACCACGCGGGCCGCCTCTCCCGGATCGAGCGCGCTCGTCCGGGTGAGATGGGCGATGAGGTCTTCGTAGGGATGCCGCGCCGTGGACACAGACGAGGACATTACGCATCTGGAGCGAGACACGCCAACATCCTGCCCGGAATCGGGCAGGATTTAACTCCAGAGCGCTATCACTTCTCTCCTGCCGGTCGTCGAGAGGCTGGCGCGGCGGATCCCGCGGTGCTCATCCGTAACATTCGACCCGTCTGACACATCCCTTTCTGGGAATGGTTACGGTCGGTGATCGAGTAGTGCCGTTCCGTGGGGAGATGTCATGCAGCTTCGGCTTGCCGCCGTCCTGGCCACCAGCTTTTCCGCCGGTGTCTGCGCCTTCGACGGCGCCCCGCCCGTACCGGCCGCGCCCCCCGACAAGGGCGGCAC
>NZ_JBSFGJ010000675.1:0-3556 GCF_053596515.1 Nonomuraea sp. NPDC001684 | reverse complement strand
CTGCCGTTGCTCTGGTAGAAGGCGGGCCTGGCGAAGACGTCGCGCACGACGGTCCAGGCGTCGTCGGCGGCGGCCGGGAAGGGGTGTTCGGGGGCCAGCCGGTAGTCGGCCGAGACGACCACGGCGCCGGTGCGCAGGGCCAGGTCGCGGCCGAGCGCGTCGTTGCGCCTGACGCTGCCGAAGACCCAGCCGCCGCCGTGGAAGTAGACCACGACGGGCAGCAGGCCGTCGCCGGGGTCGGCGCGGTAGATGCGGATCGGCACGTCGCCGGCGAGCTCGTCGCGGACGAACGGGAGTTTGGTCAGCGGCCCCCGCTGGGCCGCGAAGCCGTCGTGCGCGCGCATCTCCTGGATCGTGGCCAGGTCGAGCGTGGCCAGGTCGGTGTTGAGGTCCGACGGGTAGAGGGCGACGTAGTCCCGCGCCTGGGGGTGCAGCGGCATGAGCGCAGCCTAGCGGGCCGCCTCGACGAACGCATCGAAGAGCCGATTGTCCCCGCCGCGTTCGGGATGCCACTGGACGCCGACGCAGAACCGGTGGCCCTGGAGCTCGACGCCCTCGACGATCTGGTCGTCGGCCCAGGCCACCGCGAGCAGGCCGCTGCCCAGGCGGCGCACGGACTGGTGGTGCGGCGCGACCGCCTCGACGTGGTCGCCGACCGCCTTGCCGAGCCTGCTGGACACGCTCACCTGGATGTCGTGCACCGCGCCCGGCTCGCCGTGCCGCTCGTGGCCGAGCACCTCGGGCAGCCACGGGATCAGCGTGCCGCCCTGGGCGACGTTGAGGACGTGCAGGCCGCGGGCGATGGCCAGGATCGGCAGGCCGGCCCGGACGGCGGCCCCGGCCAGGGCCAGCTCGTACCGGTCGCGGTGGGGCTGCGGCTCGGGCGCGCGCTCGTCGGGCTCGCCGCCGTAGGCCCCGGCACCGAGGCCGGCGCCGCCGGCCAGCAGGACGCCGGACAGGCCGCCGACGTGGTCGCCGGCGACATGGGGGTCGAGCGGCGGGAGCAGCACCGGCGCGCCGCCGGCCCGCTCGACCGCCTTGGCATAGGACGGCGGTGACAGCACGGCCTCGCGCACCCAGTCGCCCCAGCGGGCGGCCTCCAGGTAGGCGGTGATGCCGATGAGCGGTCGGGACATGCGGATCTCCAGGGGCGGGTCAGGGCAGGCGGGAGGCCGTCCCGGCGGTCAGCCGGGCCTCGCCGGGCCGGGGTGGAGGACCGCCATGGCGGGATGCTACGCCTCCGCCGCCCGGCGGGAAACACCGGAATCCGAAAGACGAAAATCACTTTTATTCATTTTCTCCGCCGGAAAAGCCCATATCGCAATTGGGGTGAATCGGTTGTGACGCATCAGAGGTGGTGTAAGACTCATTTCCGAGCGCGCCGGATGTGCCGGGGCACGCAGCGCGTTCACGACCCGGAGCCGTCAGGAGGTGGCCGACGCGGCCGGAATCGATTTTCCGGTCCAATGGGGTGGGGTTGAGTGCATGTCGTTGAATCCGCGACTGGTGAAGGAGAGCTTCTCACTCGTCGAGCCCGTGGCCGACAAGGCGACCGCGTACTTCTACGGGCGGCTGTTCGCCGCGAGCCCGCACCTGCGGGGGATGTTCCCGCCCGCGATGGACGTCCAGCGCGACCGGCTGTTCGGCGCGCTGACCCGGATCGTGTGGAGCCTGGACAGCCCGGACGGCCTGGCCGCCTACCTCGGCCAGCTCGGCAGGGACCATCGCAAGTACGGGGTGCTCGCCGAGCACTACACGGCCGTCGGCACCGCCCTGCTGGCCACGATCCGGCGCTTCGCCGCCGAGGTGTGGAACGACGAGATCGAGGCGGCGTGGGTGTCGGCGTACACGGCGGCGGCCAACCTGATGATCGAGTCGGCCGAGTCGCAGGCGGGCGTCTCACCGGCCTGGTGGCCGGCCGAGGTCGTCGACCACGAGCTGCGCCGTCCGGACATCGCGGTGATCACGCTGCGGCCCGCGCAGCGGCTGCCGTACACGGCGGGCCAGTACGTCACCGTCCAGACCGCGCGCTGGCCGCGGGTGTGGCGCACGTTCTCCATCGCCAACGCGCCGCGCCCGGACGACACGGTCACGCTGCACGTGCGCTCGGTGCCGGGCGGCTGGGTGTCCACGGCGCTGACCAGGCACACCAGGATCGGCGACACGGTCATGCTCGGGCCGCCGATGGGCACGATGACGCCGTGCGAGCACAGCGCCCGCGACCTGCTGTGCGTGGCCGGCGGCACGGGGCTGGCCCCGCTGAAGGCGATCGTCGAGCACGTCATCGCCTCGGGCCGCCGGCCGCGGATCCACCTGCTGCACGGCGCGCGCACCGCCGACGAGCTGTACGACCTGCCCGACCTGCTGGCGATGCAGGCGTCCTTCCCGTGGCTGCAGGTGCTGCCGGTGGTCTCCGGCGACCCGTCCTACGCCGGGATGCGCGGCCACCTGCCGGAGGTGACCGGGCGCTTCCACTCCTGGCGCGAGCACGACGTGTACGTCTGCGGCCCGGGCGGCATGGTGGACGGCACCGTGCGCCGCCTGCAGGCCGACGGCGTGCCGCCGGCGCGCATCCACCGCGACGTCGTCCCCGGTGAACGCTAGGACTGAACGTCCACGCTGGTCGTCAGGAGGCCGCCGGGTCGCGGCGGAAGGCGGCGGCGGTCTCCTCGTCGGCCGGCCAGAACGTCTCGATGGCCAGCTCCGAGACGGTCACGTCCATCGGCGTGCCGAAGGTGGCGATGGTGGTGAACATCGACAACACGCGGTCGCCGTCGGCGATGCGCAGCGGCAGCAGGATGTCGCCCGGTCCCGGCACGTGGGCCACGTTGAGGTTGACGCCGGGGTAGGTGTAGGCGGCCAGCTCGTCGTGCAGCTCGGCCAGGCGGCCGTCGGCCGACGCCTCGGCCTGCCTGCGGAGCTGGTGCAGCAGGTACGCGCGGACCTCGGCCAGGTTCAGCAGCCTGCCGCCCATCGCGTCGGGGTGCAGCGACAGCCGCATCACGTTGACCGGCTCGGCCAGCAGCTCGGCGGGCACGCCGGCCATGAACATGGCGGCCGCCGAGTTGGCCGCCACCAGGTTCCACGCCGCGTCCACGACCAGCGCCGGGTACGGCTCGTGCCCGGCCAGGATCTTGTCCAGCGCCTGGCGGACGACGGCCATCTCCGGGGCGCGCACCTCGCGCTCGGGGAAGACCGGCGCGAACCCGGCGGCGACCAGCAGCCGGTTGCGGTGGCGCAGCGGCACGTCGAGCTCCTCGGCCAGCCGCATCACCATCTCGCGGCTGGGCCGGGCGCGGCCGGTCTCCAGGAAGCTGACGTGCCGGGAGGAGACGTCGGCCTCGATGGCCAGGTCGAGCTGGCTCACCCGGCGCCGCTGCCGCCACGACCGCAACAAATCACCAAAAGTCTCTTCTTGTATCGCTACTGCTCCCATGTCATGAAATTTAGCGGGGAGAGGGAAGTATCACGATTACCTGTCGGGTAATGCCCGCGCCGTCCCGGCCGTCCGCGGGCGGCCGGGCGGCAGGCGTGCGGCAAATCTCCCAGTCCTCGG
>NZ_JBSFGJ010000674.1:0-3562 GCF_053596515.1 Nonomuraea sp. NPDC001684 | reverse complement strand
GTCGGCCAGAACGGCGCCGGCAAGACCACCACCCTGTCCATGGCCGTCGGCCTGCTGCGCCCCGACGCGGGCGGCGCCGCGATCTTCGGCCAGGACGTCTGGTCGGCTCCCGAGCAGGCCAAGGCCCTGGTCGGGGTGCTGCCCGACGGCATGGCCATGCCCGAGCGGCTGACCGGCCGCGAAGTGCTCACCTACCTCGGCCTGCTGCGCGGCCTGCCCAAGGACGAGGTGGCCCGGCGCGCCGACGAACTGCTGGCCGTGCTGGAACTGGACGGCGCCGGCACCACGCTGGTCATCGAGTACTCCACCGGCATGCGCAAGAAGATCGGGCTGGCCACCGCGCTGCTGCACGCGCCCCGGCTGCTGGTGCTGGACGAGCCGTTCGAGGCGGTCGATCCGGTCTCGGCCGCCACGATCAAGCGGATCCTGCGCGGGTTCGTCGCGAACGGCGGCTCGATCGTGCTCTCCAGCCACGTCATGGCCCTGGTGGAGCAGCTCTGCGACCGGGTCGCGGTGATCGACAGGGGCACGGTGGCCGCGGCCGGCACCCTCGACGAGGTGCGCGGCGGCCGCTCGCTGGAGGACACCTTCGTCGCCCTCGTCGGCAACGACGACACCGGCGTGAAGGAGCTGTCGTGGCTGTCACACTGACCCCGCCGAACACCCTGGCCACCATGGCCCGGATGAAGGTCGCGCTCCTGCGCCACGCCTTCCGGGGCACCCGGGCCCAGACCGCGGGCACGGGCGCCGCGCTGGGCGCGCTGCTCGCCGCCGGGACGATCTACCTGGCCGTCGCCGACCCCGAGCTGCTGGCCGCCGCCTACGCGGTGTGGCTGCTGGGCTGGATGCTCGGCCCCGTCTTCATGGGCGGCGGCGACGAGACATTGCGGCCGGAGTACTTCACGATGCTCGGCCTGCCGCCGCGCCGCCTGGCGTCCGGGCTGCTGGTGGCGGCCTTCGTCGGCGTCGCGCCGCTGGTCAGCCTGACCGCGCTGCTCGGCCTGCCGATCGCGGGCGCGCGGCTCGGGCCGGTCAACGCCCTGGTGGCCGTGCCCGCCATGGTCTTGCAGCTGGCCGTGTTCGTGCTGCTGTCGAAGCTCGCGGTGGCGCTGGTCGGGCAGGCGCTGCGGTCCCGGGCGGGCGCGATCGCCTCCGGCGTGCTCAACGGCGCGATCCTGGCGGCGCTCGGCCAGATCTGGATCTTCTTCGTGGCCTTCGGCCAGACCGGCATGCCGTCGTTCGTCCGGTATCTGCCCTCCGGGTGGGGGCTGCTGGCCGTCCAGGGCGAGTGGTGGGCGCTGCCCGCCCTGGCGCTCCTGGCCGTGCTGCTGCTCGGCGCGTGGGCGGTGCTGCTGGGGCGGCGCGCGGGGGCGACGCAGCGGTCCGGGCGCACCCGGCGTCCGATGACGGCCGCCACCGCCAACCGGGCGATCGTCGCCAAGGAGCTGCGCACCTGGTCACGTGATCTGGTGCGCAACCACCAGCTCACGTTCGCGCTGTCGTACGCCGTCTGCTTCGCGGCCGCCCCGCTGGTCGTCGGCTGGAACGGCATGCTGCCCTACGCGGGCCCGATCTTCGTCGTGATGGCCGCGGCCATGGCCGCCAACCAGTACGGCGCCGACGGCACCGCGCTCTGGCTGACCCTGATGACCCCCGGCGCTAGCGACGTGCGCGGCCGGCAACTGGCGTGGCTGACGGCGCAGACGCCGGTGGCGGCCGTGCTGACCGTGGCGTTCACCGCGATCACCGGCGGTCCGTGGCCGCTGGTCCTGGCGCTGCTGGCGGCCCTGCTGGGCGGCGCGGCCGGGCTGGTGCCGCTGATCTCGGTGTACGGGCTGGTGCCCGGCACCGACCCGCACCGCCGCGCCGGCAACCCGCTGCGCACCAGCGAGGACGACGGCGGCCTGACCGGGCTGGCCTACCTGACCCTCGCCCTGGTGGCTCTCACCGGGCTGCCCGCGGCGCTGGTCGCCCTCCGGTACGGCTGGGCCGGGGTCGCCGTCGGCGTCCTGACGGGGGCGTTGTGCGTCTGGGGCCTCGGCCTGCTCGCCGAACGCCGCCTGCGCGCGCAGGGCCCCGAGCTGCTGGACCTGATGCGCACCGGCCGCAGGCAGCGGCCCGCCGTGGCCTCCCGCTTCGACCGGCTGTCCACGACGCAGCGCATGGTCACCTGGTGGTGCTTCGGCCTCGGCGCGATCCCGCTGGTGCCGCAGGGCATCCTCGCGGCCGTCTTCGTCTCCAACGACATGCTGCGCCACTCCTGGTTCCTGGCCACGTACATGCCGGCCGGGCTGCGCTATCCGGTCGCCGCCGGGTTCATCCTGCTCGGCCTGGCGATGTACGGCCTGGGCCTGTGGATGATCAGGCCGCGCCCGTCCCAGTAGGTTTTGACACCTCCTACGGCTAACCGCTATCTATTGGCTAACCGTTAGGGGGTGAGGCCGTGCAGGACGCGGTGCTGGCGATGCTCGCCAAGGAGCCGTCGCACGGCTACGACCTGCGCGCCCGCCTGCGGCACAGCCTCGGCCCGCTGGGCGAGTCGATGAACCCCGGCCAGATCTACGTGACCCTGGCCAGGCTGGAGAAGGCCGGGCTCGTCGCCTGCGAACGGGCCGACGGCCTCCCCGAGCGGCCCGACCGCAAGGTCTACGCGCTGACCCCCGACGGCCAGCGCCGGGTGGCCGCCTGGCTCGCCGAGGTCGGCTGGCCGAAACCGGACCTGGCCGAGTTCCATCTCAAACTCGCCGCCGCGGCCGCGGCCCGGCTGGCCGACCCGGTCGAGCTGATCGCGGCGCAGCGCCGCGAGCTGCTGCGCCGCCTGCGCGAGGTCCAGCGGGCGGCGCTGGACGAACCGCCCGGATCACCCGCCGGCCTGCTGCTGGAAGGGGTCGTGCTGCGGTTGCGGGCCGACCTGCGCTGGCTGGACGCCTGCGAGCGCACCTGGTCCGGGGCCGAAGACGAAGACGAGGGCGCATGAACGTGTTACAGGCCCGCGGCCTGGTGAAGACGCACGGCCAGGGGCAGAGCCGGGTCCGCGCGGTGGACGAGGTCGACCTGGAGATCCCCCAGGGGCAGACGCTGGCGGTGACCGGCCCGAGCGGCTGCGGGAAGTCCACCCTGCTCCACCTGCTCGGCGGCCTGGAACGGCCCACCGGCGGAGAGGTGTGGCTGGCCGGCCGGCGCGTCGACACGCTGAGCGAGCGGGCCCTGGCCCGCCTGCGACGCCGGTCGGTCGGGTTCGTCTTCCAGGCGTTCCACCTGGTGGAGGAGCTGTCGGCGGCCGAGAACGTCGAGCTGCCCGCGCTGCTGGCCGGCCGCTCGCGCCGCCAGGCCAGGCGGCGAGCCCACGCGCTGCTGGACCGGGTCGGGCTCGCCGCCCGCGCCCGGCACCTGCCCTCGCAACTGTCCGGCGGCCAGCGCCAGCGCGTCGCCGTCGCCCGCGCGCTGGTCAACGACCCGCTGGTGGTGCTGGCCGACGAGCCCACCGGCAACCTCGACACCGCCGCCACCCTCGACGTTCTGAGGATCTTCGGCGAGCTGCGTTCCGCCGGGCAGACCCTGG
>NZ_JBSFGJ010000673.1:0-3596 GCF_053596515.1 Nonomuraea sp. NPDC001684 | reverse complement strand
CTGACGCCCTGCGGGACCAGCCCGCCGGGGAAGCGCGCGGCCACCGAGGGCCCGAACGGGTCGGCGCCCGGCGGCACGTTCGACCACATGGGCACCCGGCTCATCGACTCCACGCCGCAGGCCACGACCAGGTCGTACGCGCCGGACATGACGCCCTGCGCGGCGAAGTGCACGGCCTGCTGGGACGAGCCGCACTGCCGGTCGACCGTGACCGCGGGCACCGAGTCGGGGAAGCCGGCGGCCAGCCAGGCGTAGCGGGTGGTGTTCATGGCCTGCTCGCCCACCTGGTCGACGCAGCCGCCGATCACGTCGTCGACCAGCGACGGGTCCACGCCGCTGCGCTCGATCAGGGCGCGCAGGGCGTGGGCGAGCAGGTCGACGGGGTGCGTCCCGTGCAGCCCGCCGCCGGGTTTGCCCTTGCCGATGGGGGTGCGTACGGCTTGCACGATGACGGCGTCGCGCATCGCGGCCTCCTGTCCGTTGGAAATTCCAACTCACTCTAACGCGAGCGGGTTGGACTTTCCAACGCAGGCGTCACCGGGCGGCCAGGCCGTTGATGATCATGTGCAGGGCGACGTCGAAGCTGCGCTCGACCTCCTCGGGCTCGCCGCTCAGGTGTCCCCGCGTCTCGGCGAAGACGAACCCCGAGACGAACGCGTGCAGCACCTCGCTCGTCCGCCGCAGCTCCTCCTCGGGCACCCCGGAGGCGCGCAGGATGCGGTAGAGCGCCTGCCACAGCGGCAGCCGCCGGTCCTCGCTGAACTCGGGATGGTTGTGCAGGTAGTTCCACATGGCCGGATGTTGCCGGGCGTGCCGGTGGTAGGCCAGGGCCAGGGCGCGGAGCTGGTCCTGCCACGGGGTGCCGTCGTCGGGCGGCAGCGGCAGCCGGACGCTGACCGTCTCGCAGATGCGGGCCAGCAGCGCCTCCTTGCTCGCGACGTGGTGGTAGACCGACATGGGGTTGACGTCGAGCTCGGCGGCCAGTTTCCGCATCGACAACCCCTCGACGCCGGCCTCGTCGATCAGGCGAAGCGCCGTGGAACAGATCTCGTCAAGACTCAGGGGAGCTCCCCTGCGCGCGCTCACTGCCATACAGCGTATGGTAGCGTCAGCCATACGGTGTATGGCTACCCGAAGGGAGCACTCATGAGGCGTATCCCCGCCCCGCAGGGCCTGCCGATCCTGGGCAACACGCTGCAGATCCCGGCCCACTCGCCGGTGGAGCACTTCGTCAAGGTCGCCGAGCGGTACGAGGAGGGCATCTTCCGGCTGGAGGTCGCCGGCCGCACGATCGTGCTGGTCTACGACCCCGACCTGGTCGCGGAGGTGTGCGACGAGAGCAGGTTCGTCAAGCGCATCAAGCCGCCGCTGTCGATCGTGCGCGACTTCGGCGGCGACGGCCTGTTCACCGCCGAGCCGCACGAGCCGGTGTGGGGGCAGGCGCACCGCATCCTGCTGCCCGCCTTCAGCCAGCGCTCGATGAAGGCGTACTACCCGCAGATGCTGGAGGTCGCCGAGCAGCTCGTCGCCTCGTGGGCCGGCCGCCAGGGGCAGGACCTGCCCGTGGCCGACGACATGACCCGGCTCACGCTGGACACGATCTCGCTGACCGGCTTCGGCTTCCGGTTCGACTCCTTCGCCTCGCCCGAGCTGCACCCGTTCCTGAAGGCCATGGGCGGCGCGCTGACCGAGGCCATGCTGCGCAACCAGCAGCTCCCGTTCGTCACCAAGCTGAAGCGCGGCCACGAGGACGCCTACCGCCGCGACATCGAGACCATGCGCGCCCTGGTGGACGACGTGATCAAGCAGCGCCGCGCCGAGGGCGCCGGCGACGCCAAGGACCTGCTCGGCCTCATGCTGGCGGCCGCCGACCCGCAGACCGGCGGCCGCCTGTCCGACGAGAACATCCGCAACCAGGTGCTCACCTTCCTGATCGCCGGGCACGAGACCACCAGCGGCCTGCTCTCCTTCGCCCTGTACAACCTGCTGCGCGACCCGCACACCCTGGCCAGGGCCTACGACGAGGTCGACCGCCTGCTGCCCGGCGACGAGCCGCCCAGCTACGAGACGATCATGAAGCTCGACGTCATCCCCCGGATCCTGGAGGAGACGCTGCGGATCTGGTCGCCGATCCCCGCCTTCGCCGTCAGCGCCGTCGAGGCCACCACCATCGGCGGGTACGAGATCGAGGCCGACCAGAGCGTCGCCGTGCTGCTGCCGTCGCTGCACCGCCACCCCAAGGCGTGGGAGCGGCCGGCGGAGTTCGACATCGACCGCTGGCTGCCGGAGCACAAGAAGGCCCACCACCCGGCGGCGTACAAGCCGTTCGGCAACGGCGAGCGGGCCTGCATCGGCCGCCAGTTCGCGCTGACCGAGGCCCGGCTCGCCCTGGCCATGATCCTGCGCCGCTTCGCCGTCTCCGACCCCGACGCCTACCGGATGCAGATCAAGCAGACGCTGACCATCAAGCCCGACGGGTTCACCCTGCGGGTGCGCGAGCGCCGCGCCCACGAGCGCACCGCCCCCGCCGCCGGCGTCCAGGCCGCCGGTGAGGGGGAGCGGCACGACCTCGCGGTCACCGGAGTGCCGCTCACCGTCGCC
Organism: Nonomuraea sp. NPDC001684; assembly: GCF_053596515.1. Taxonomy (NCBI): domain Bacteria; kingdom Bacillati; phylum Actinomycetota; class Actinomycetes; order Streptosporangiales; family Streptosporangiaceae; genus Nonomuraea; species Nonomuraea sp. NPDC001684. The sequence goes on along the minus strand of NZ_JBSFGJ010000673.1, from coordinate 995 downwards.
TACGGCTCCAACCTGGGCACCGCCGCCGACATCGCCGAGCGGCTGGCCGAGCGGGCCGGCCGGTCCGGCTTCGCCACCACCCTGACCACCCTGGACGACCTGACGCCGCCGTCCCAGGGCCTGCTCGTCGTGGTCGCCTCCTCCTACAACGGCAAGGCCCCCGACAACGCCCAGCGCTTCGACGCCCTGGAGGAGCTGCCCGACCTGTCGGGCGTGCGCCTGGCGGTGCTCGGCTGCGGCAACTCCCAGTGGCCGACGTACCAGGACTTCCCGCGCCGGGCCGGCGAGAAGCTGACCGCCGCCGGAGCGGTGCCGCTCGTCGAGCGCGGCGAGGCCGACGCCGACGGCGACTTCGACGGCGACGTCTCGGCGTGGACGGCCCGGCTGTGGGCGGCGCTGGCCGAGGAGTACAGCGCCCCGGCGGGCGCGGCCGGGCCGCGCTACGAGATGGAGGTGCTCGGCGAGAGCGAGGTCAGGCCGGCCGTCGTGTCCGAGCGGGCCGTGCCGATGACCGTCGTGTCCAACGAGGAGCTGACCGGCGACCCCACCGGGCTGTGGGACTTCTCGTCCGAGGCCCCGAGGCCCGGCGTGCGCTCCATCGTGGCCCGCCTGCCCGAGGGCGTCACCTACACGGCGGGCGACCACGTCGCCGTCTTCGCCAAGAACGACCCCGAGCTGGTCGAGTGGGCCCTGCGCTGCCTGCGGGTGCCGCGCGAGCAGGTGGTGCGGCTGCGTGCCGCCGGCGCCACCCACCTGCCCGTGGACACGCCGGTGACGGCCGGCCTGCTGCTGACCGAGTTCGCCGAGCTGCAGGAGGTGGCCACCAGGGCCGACCTGGAGGCCCTGGCCGCGCACACCGGCTGCCCCTGGACGCGCGGCCAGCTCGCCGAGCTGACCGCGGCTCGGGCTCGGTCCTCCAGCGCAGCCAGTGCACATCACGAGCGAGCTCCGACACGCGGTCGAGGCGGTCCTCCTGCCGCTGGAGCGCCATGTTC
>NZ_JBSFGJ010000672.1:0-3604 GCF_053596515.1 Nonomuraea sp. NPDC001684 | reverse complement strand
CCTCCCCTGACGCTTCCCCGCCAGCACGCCCGCACGGCTCGCTTCACCTACGGCGTCCCGCGGAACTTCACGATCTCCCCGGACGGCGCGCGGGTGATCTTCCTGCGGTCGTCCTCCGGCGAGGATCCGGTGCACCGGCTGTGGTCGTTCACCGTGGCCACGGGGGAGGAGCGCCTGCTGGCCGCGCCGGGCGCGCCCGTGCCCGGCGCGCGGCTGTCGGAGGCCGAGCGCGCCCGCCGGGAGCGCACCCGTGAACACGCCTCCGGCATCGTCGCCTACGCCACCGACGCGGCCGTCACCAAGGCCGTCTACGCGGCCGACGGCGCGCTGCACACCGTCGACCTGCTGACCGGCGAGGTGACCGCGCTCGGCCTGACCGGCTCCGACCCGCGGCTGGACCCCACCGGCGAGCACGTCGCGTTCGTCTCCGGCGGCGCGCTGCACGTGGGGGAGCGGCCGCTGCTGGTGCCCGACGGCACCGACGTGACGTGGGGGCTGCCCGAGCACGTGGCGGGCGAGTCGATGGGCCGTCACCGCGGCTACTGGTGGGCTCCCGACGGCACCCGCCTGCTGGCCGCCCGGGTGGACAACGCCGCGGTGCAGAAGTGGTGCCTGGCCGAGCCGGCCGAGCCCGGCCGGCCGCCGCGGACCATGGCCTACCCGCCGGCCGGCACGGCCAACGCCGACGTGTCGTTGTGGCTGGTCACGCTGGAGGGCCGGCGCACCCGGGTGGTGTGGGACCGCGCGGCCTTCGAGTACGTGGCGGCGGTGTCGTGGACCGGCCAGGGCCTGCTGGTGCTGGTGCAGAGCCGCGACCAGCGCACCACCCGCGTCCTGGAGGTCGATCCGGCCACCGGGGCGACCACGCCGGTGCGCGAGGACACCGACGACGCCTGGCTGGAGCTGGTGCCCGGCGTGCCGTCGCGCACGGCCGCGGGCGAGCTGGTCTGGACGGTCGACCGCGACGACACCCGCCGCCTGATGGTCGGCCAGGACGTGGTGACCCCGCCCGGCCTGCAGGTGCTGGCGGTGCTGGCCGTCGACGGCGACACCGTGCTCCTCCACTGCTGCGAGGAGCCCACCGAGCGGCACCTGTGGACCTGGTCCAGGGCCGAGGGCCTGGTCAGGGTGACCGCCGAGCCCGGCGTGCACACCGGCACGCGCGCGGGCGGGGCGACGGTCGTGGTGCGCCGCTCCCTGGAGGAGCACGGGGTGGGGGTGAGCGTGGGCGACCGGACGATCGCCTCCCACGGCGCGGTCCCGGTGCTGCGGCCGCGGGTGGAGCTGGTGTCGCTGGGCAAGCGCGACCTGCGTACGGCGATCCTGTTCCCGTCCGGGCACGTGCCGGGGTCGGGGCGGTTGCCGGTGTTGTTGTCGCCGTACGCCGGGCCGACGGCGGCGCGGGTGCTGCGCGGCCTGGACGGCTTCGCGATCGAGCAGTGGTTCGCCGAGCAGGGCTTCGCCGTGCTGGTGACCGACGGCCGGGGCACGCCGGGCCGGGGGCCGGCCTGGGAGCGCGCGGTCCGGTTCGACAAGCTGAGCGCCGCGCTGGAGGACCAGGCCGACGCGCTGCAGGCCGCCGCCGCCCGCCATCCCGACCTGGACCTGGGCCGGGTGGCGATCCGCGGCTGGTCCTACGGCGGTTATCTGTCGGCGGCGGCGGTGCTGCGTCATCCCGACGTCTTCCACGTGGCGGTCGCGGGCGCCCCGGTGACCGATCCCCGCCTGTACGACACCCATTGGCAGGAGCGTTACCTGGGCCATCCCGACGAGCATCCCGAGGCCTACGACCGCTGCTCGCTGCTGGCCGACGCGCCCGGCCTGAGCCGTCCGCTGATGCTGGTGCACGGCCTGGCCGACGACAACGTCTTCGCCGCCCACACGCTGCGCCTGTCGGCGGCGCTGCTGGCCGCCGGCCGTCCGCACACGGTGCTGCCGCTGAGCGGCGTGACGCACATGGCCCCCCAGGAGGACGTGGCCGAGAACCTGCTGCTGCTGGAGCTGGACTTCATCCGCCACCACCTATCCCAGGTTTGACTTATATAAGTCGCACCTGAAACACTGAGGTCGTGCACGCGTTCGACGTCCTCGGGGATCCGGTCCGCCGCCGGATCCTGGAGCTGCTGGCCGGCGGCGAGCAGAGCTCCGGCGAGGTCACCGCAGTCATCCAGCGAGAGTTCGGCGTCTCACAGCCGGCGGTCTCCCAGCACCTGAAGGTGCTGCGCGACAACGGGTTCGCCAGCGTGCGGGCCGAGGGCACGCGACGGCTCTACGCCGTGGAGCCCGCGCCGCTGCGGGAGGTCGACCTCTGGCTCGACCGTTTCCGCGGCTTCTGGGAGCAGCGCCTCGACGCGCTGGCCACCGAGCTGGCGCGGGGCAGAAGAAAGAAGCACGATGGACAGCCTTGACGAGATATCCCGGATCAGGCGCGAGCTCACGGACGGCGAGCGCAAGTCCGTGACCCTGACCCGCCACTACGACGCGGAGGTGGCGGACGTCTGGGACGCCTGCACCGACGGTGAGCGCATAGCCCGCTGGTTCATGCCGGTCTCCGGCGACCTGCGGCTGGGGGGCACGTACCAGCTGGAGGGGAACGCGGGCGGGGAGATCCTGGCCTGCGAGCCGCCCTCCTACCTCAGGGTGAGCTGGTTGTTCGGGCCCGACCCTGGCTTCTCCGAGGTCGAGGTGCGCCTGTCGGCCGAGGGCGGGGGCACCCGGTTCGAGCTGCGCCACACCGCCGAGGTGCCGCCGGAGATGTGGGGCCGGTTCGGGCCCGGGGCGGTCGGCGTGGGCTGGGACCTCGGGCTCCTGGGCCTCCGGCTGCATCTGTCCGGGCTGCCGATGCCCGACAAGGCCGGCTTCGAGCTGACCGCCGACGGCCGCCGCTACATCACGGCCAGCAGCCGGGCGTGGGGCGCGGCCTTCGAGGAGGCCGGGGCGCCGCCCGAGACCGCCGCCGCCGCGGTCGCCGCCACCACCGCTTTCTACCTACCGACGGAGGACCAGTCATGAGCCAGAAGACCACCACATTCCTGATGTTCCAGAACCGCGACGCCGAGGAGGCGATGAACTTCTACGTCTCGCTGTTCGAGGACTCCAAGGTGGTGGCCGTCTCCCACTACGGCCCGGAGGGGCCGGGGCCCGAGGGAACCGTCATGCACGCCACGTTCACCCTGGCCGGCCAGGAGTACATGTGCATCGACAGCAGCGAGCGGCACGCGTTCGGCTTCACCCCCTCGATGTCGATCTGGGTCGCGTGCGACACCGAGGAGGAGATCGACCGGCTCTACGCGGCGCTGGCGGAGGGCGGCCAACCGCTGATGCCGATCGGCTCCTACGGCTTCAGCACCAGGTTCGGCTGGGTCAACGACCGGTTCGGCGTCTCCTGGCAGCTCAACCTGGCCTGAGCGCCGCCCCGGGCGACGAGTAGGGTGAGTAAGTGTTCACCCACCCTACCGCGAAGGGGCACGACATGAGGCTCGTCATCTTCGGCGCGACCGGTCGCACGGGGCTGGAGCTCGTCCGGCAGGCGCTCGACCTGGGGCACGAGGTCACCGCCGTCGTCCGCGACGCCGCCCGGTTGCCGGCCGGGCTGCGCGACCGG
>NZ_JBSFGJ010000671.1:0-3629 GCF_053596515.1 Nonomuraea sp. NPDC001684 | reverse complement strand
CCCGCGGCCGGCAGGTCATCACCGAGGAGGACCTCGCCCGCGACCTGCCCGCCCTGTGCGAAGGCGGCGAGGACGAGCCCGACGAGCCGCGCCCGCCCGTCGACTGGGCCCGCCGGGCCACCGAGCGCTTCTTCTTCATCCGCCGCGACGGCCACTCCTTCCTGCACTCCACCTTCGGCGAGTTCCTGACGGCCTGGCTGACCGTGTACGCGCTGCGCGACCTCGACCGGCGCCGCCGCCTGGCCGGGGACGAGCCGCTGGCCCTGGCCCAGAGCGTGGACGACGACCTGCTGTACGCGGTCACGTCGTTCTCCTGCCTGGCCGAGCGCGGGCCGACGGTCGGGTTCATCCTGGAGCTGCTGGACGAGGTGCCGGCGGCCGTACGCGCCCGGTGCGTGACCCACCTGGCCGGGCTGCTGCGCCGGTCCCTGTACGAGCGCCGCCGCCGCTGCTTCACCGGCTTCGAGCCGGTGCGCCATCCCGTCACCCGCCGCCTGGCCGCCTACTCGGCCAACCTGGCGCTGCTCATCGTGGCCGCCTCGCCGGAGCCCGTGCCCGTCTCGCACCTCCTGGGCGGGCCCGACCCGCTGGGCCGCTGGGCGTCCTTCAGCCACCTGTGGAAGGGCCAGCTCGGGCACGAGGGCTGGACGGGCCTGGTCAACGCCCTGTCGGCGCACCGCGTCGCCGGGCCGGGCCAGGAGGAGGTGATCCTCGGCGGCGGCGAGGGCACCGCCATGGGCGACGCGATCGTCGCCGCCGCCACCGGTCACGCGCCCCGCCATCGCAGGCTGCTCGACCTGCTGATGCTGGCCGTGGGGGAGGGGCGCGCGCTGCGCTTCCACGACCGGGTGGCCGTCCTGCGGGAGCTGGTGGAGACGGCGGCCGTGCGGTCCCCGGCGGTGCACCGGGCGCTGGGCGCGTTGTGGCGCGAGGACGGCGCGGACCACGCCGAGCTGCGCCCGCTGCTCGGCCTGGTGCTGGCCGACCCGACCGAGCGCGTGGCGACCTGGGAGCAACTGGTCAAGGCGGGCGTGCCGGAGGAGGAACTCTGGCAGATCCGCCAGGACGGCGACTGATCCACCGGCGGCGGCACGCCGGAGGTCAGGGCGCGGACCGGTCCACCGGCAGCTCCACGGTGATCGTCAGGCCGCCCTCGTCGCGCGGCCTGGCGGTGACCGTGCCCTCGTGGGCCTCGGCGATGACCCGCACGATCGACAGGCCGAGCCCGCTGCCCCGCTCCGAGCGCAGCCGGTCGCCGTGCAGCCGCCGGAACGGCTGGAAGATCGTCTCGATCTCGTACGGCGGCACGTGCAGCCCGGTGTTGGCCACCACCAGCTCGACCTGCTCGGCCCGCCGCCGCGTGGTCACCCACACCTCGCCCTTGGGCTGGTTGTGCCGGATCGCGTTCTCCACCAGGTTCTGCACCAGCCGCTCGACCAGCACCGCCTCGCCCGTCGTCGGCGCCGAGTCCAGCAGCCGGTGGATCGTCACGTCCCGCTCGGCCGCCTCCTCGCCGGCCTGGTCGAGCACGTGCTCGGCGACGTCGGTCAGGTCGAAGGGCCGCCGGTCCAGCACCGCCTGCTCGCCCTCGGCCAGAGCCAGCAGGCCGTCGATGAGGCGTTCGTGCCGGGCGTTGACCAGCAGCAGCGACTCGCCGAGCCGCTTGACGTCGTCGGTGGCGTCGGGGCGGCGCACGGCGACGTCCACCAGGGTGCGGTTGATCGTCAGCGGGGTGCGCAGCTCGTGCGAGGCGTTGGCGACGAACCGGCGCTGCCCGTCGAACGAGCGGGCCAGCCGGCCGAGCATGGTGTCGTAGATCTCGGTGAGCTCCTTGACCTCGTCGCGCGGGCCCTCGTAGGCGATGCGCTCGGTCAGGTCGTGGCTCTGGGCGACCCGGCGGGCGGTCTCGGTCACCGCCTTGACCGGCCGCAGCACCCAGCCCGCCGCCCGCCAGCCGACCCCGAACGCCCCGGCCGTGGCGGCCAGCACGATGAGCCCGCCCACCGTGCGCACGCCGCTCAGCGTCTCGCGCTGGTAGGCCGCGCGCACCCGCATCGCGTTGCGGTAGGCGGACTCGTAGGAGTCGCCGTAGGAGTACTGCCGGGGGAAGTCGGGCCTGATCAGGTCCGCCCGGAACTCCAGCTGCGACCGGACGACGAAGTACACCCCGGTCACCGTCAGGGCGCCGAGGAAGAGGAACACCCCGGCGCAGGCCAGGGCGAAACGCATGCGCACGGTCATGGGATGCGGTACCCCGATCCGGGGACGGTCTCGATCACCTGCGGCTCGCCGAGCTTCTTGCGCAGCTTCATCATCGTGGTCCGCACGGTGTTGGTGAACGGGTCGATGTGCTCGTCCCAGACCTTCTCCAGCAGGTCCTCGGCCGAGACCACCGCGCCCTGGGCGCGCAGCAGCTCGGCCAGCACGCCGAACTCCTTGCGGGCCAGCGGGACGTACACGCCGTCGCGGAACACCTGCCGGTGCGCCCAGTCCAGCCGCACGCCCGCCCGCTCCAGCATCGGCGGGTCGGCCCGGCGGGCGCGCCGCCCGAGCGCGTGCACCCGCGCCACCAGCTCCTCGAACGCGAACGGCTTGGGCAGGTAGTCGTCGGCCCCCAGCGACAACCCCGACACCCGCGAGCGCACGTCGCCGGACGCCGTCAGCATGAGCACCCTGACCAGCCGGTCCTGCTCGACCACCGTCCGGCACACCTCGTCGCCGTGCACCCCCGGCAGGTCCCTGTCGAGGATGAGCACGTCGTAGTCGTGCACGCCGAGCCGTTCCAGCGCCGCCTCCCCGTCATAGGCGACGTCCACGGCGAGCGCCTCGCCCCGTAAGCCCTCGGCGATCGAGTCGGCGAGCATGCGCTCGTCCTCGGCGATCAAAACCCGCACTTGTAGCCCCCAAGAAGATCATAAATGCCGCAAGTCTGGACCAGACCGCATAACGCGGGCGTAACCAGTTCCGGTGACGCTCAGGTTATCGGCGTCCCGCTGGACTGCCTCCCGTACGACCGGGACCGGCCCGGTCGGCTACGGGGGAGAAGGTCATGGCAGCCACCCTGGCCGGGACGCGTCCGCTCGCGCCCGCCGCGCGCCGCCCGCGCGGCCACGGGCTGTTCGCCTGCGTGCTGGCGCTCGCCGCCGCGCTGCGCGTGCTGGTCATGCTCGGGTACGACACGGCGCAGCTCTACTGGTACGACTCCTTCACGTACCTGGACACAGCCGTGCACCTGCGGCCCCAGGCGGCCTTCCACCCCGCCGGGTACTCCTGGTTCCTGTGGGCCCTGCGGCCCTTCCACAGCGTGGAGCTGGTCGCCGGGGTGCAGCACGCCATGGGCCTGGGGATCGGCGTGATGATCTACGCGTTGCTGCGCCGCCGTTCGCTGCCCGGCTGGGGGCCGCCCTGGCGACCGTGCCGGTGCTGTTCGACCCGTCCTTCCTCCGGCTGGAGCACGCCGTGCTGTCGGACCTCCAGGTCATCTTCCTGATCACCGCCGCGCTGGTGGTCCTGATGTGGCGGCACGCCCCCTCGGGCGCGCCGCGCGGCTGGCCCGGGGTGCCGTCGGCGCGGGCCGCGGCGGTGGCGGGGCTGCTGCTCGCGCTGGCCGGGCTGACCAGGACGGCCGC
>NZ_JBSFGJ010000670.1:0-3633 GCF_053596515.1 Nonomuraea sp. NPDC001684 | reverse complement strand
GCCGACACCAGCGCCCCGCACTCGCCCCGTCCGACCAGGTCGCAGCCGATCGCCAGGCTGGATGCGGCCAGCGCGGTCGCGCCCGCTCCCCGCTCGGTCATGGGCACGGCCTCCTCGGCGTGGGCCACCGCGATCTGGTCCGCGGCGCCGTGCCGCCGCAGCTCCTCGGCCAGCCGCGGCGCCGGGCCGGCCAGGACGACCGGCACGCCGTGCTCCCGGCAGGCCCGCACCGCCCCCGCGACCACCTCGGCGGGCCCGTGGTCGCCGCCCATCGCGTCCAGGACCACGGGGGCCGCGCCGGTCACGGCAGCTCCACGCGGACGCGCCGCTCGGCCCGGCCCGACCCGGCGGAGGCCAGCAGGTGCCGGGCGAAGACGGCGGCCTTGCGGCGGCGCGGCACCCGCACCCGCCCGGCCAGGACGTCGAAGCCGCGGCGCTCGATCTCGGCGAGGATGCCGCCGTACAGCTCGAAGGCGGCGCGCACGCACGGCCGCGAGGAGGCGACGAGCAGGCCGATGCCCTCGTCGGCGGCCCGGTAGTGCTCGCGGGCCCGCCCGGCCTCGAAGGCCAGCAGGTCGCGCACCGCCCGCCGGGTCCGCCGCTCGCCCAGCATGCCGGGCACGACGCCGAACTTGTCCAGATCCTCCATCGGCAGGTAGACCCGGCCGCGGGCGAAGTCCTCGGCGACGTCGCGCAGGAAGTTGGTGAGCTGGAAGGCCAGCCCGAGCTGCCTGGCCGGCTCGCGGGCCGCCTCCTCGTGGCCGGGCGCCGGCTCCAGCACCGGCAGCATCATCGTGCCGATCGCGGCGGCCGATCCCGACATGTACCCCAGCAGATCGTCGTAGGTCGCGTACCGCCGCACCGACAGGTCGGCGCGCATCGAGGCGAGGAAGGCGCGGACGTCGCCGTGGTCGATGCCGAAGGAGTGCACGGTGTGCAGGAACGCGGGCAGCATCGGATCGCCGGTCGCCGCCCCGGCCAGCCCGGCCTCGACCTTGGCGGCCAGGTCGTCGAGCGCGCGGGCGCGGTCGCCGGCCATGGTGAAGGAGTCGACGATCTCGTCGGCGTAGCGGGCGAAGCCGTACAGGGCGTGCACGTGCCGGCGTTTCCACTGGGGCAGCAGGCGGGTGGCCAGGTAGTAGGAGCGGCCGTAGCGGGCGTGGAGTTGTCGGCAGCGTTCGTAGCTGGCGGTGAGCGTCAACGGGCCTCCTTCAAGATGCGTTCGGCGGCGAGCCGGCCGGAGATCAGCACCGGAGGGATCCCGACGCCGGGCGCGGTGTACATGCCGGCGAAGTGCAGTCCCGGCACCCGCCGGGCGACCGCCGAGGGCCGCAGCCACGCCGTCTGGGTGAAGCGGTACCGTGGAGTAGGCCACGATGCGGTCGAAGAACTCGAAGAAGGCCGCTCCGGCGTCGGCGGCGCCGGCCAGCTCTTCGGCCATCTCGGCCAGCCGCTCCTGCCGGTCGGCCACGATCGCCGCGTACAGGGCCTCCTTGGTGGGGAACTGGCGGTAGATCGTCCCCACGCCCACGCCGGCCAGCGCGGCGATCTCGCGCATCGAGGCGTCGAGCCCGTCGCGGGCCAGCACGACCTCGGCCGCCTCCAGCACACGGGCGCGGTTGCGCCGGGCGTCGGCACGCATGGCCCCTCCTCGCGTCGACATCCTCGCGTTGACATCCGGAACCGTTGTTCCGTATCGTTCCCCGCATCCAAGCGGAACAGTCATTCCGATTCTAGGGGTATCTTCGTGCACTTCCAGACCATGGGACGTTCCGGGCTGCGCGTCTCCCGCGCCTGCCTCGGCACCATGAACTTCGGCACCGAGCACGGCCTGGCCGCGGGCGACGCCGCCGAGGCGGGCCGCGTCATCGACGCCTACCTCGACGCGGGCGGCAACTTCATCGACACCGCCGACCTCTACCACCGGGGTGAGACCGAGGAGATCGTCGGCCGGGCGCTGCGCGGCAGGCGCGAGTGGGTCGTGCTGGCCACCAAGGGCGCCATGCCGGTCGGCCCGGAGGGGCGGGGCCTGTCCAGACGGCACCTCGCCCGCGCCCTGGAGGCCAGCCTGCGCCGCCTCGGCACCGACTACATCGACCTCTACCAGTGCCACCAGTGGGACCCGGGCACGCCGATCGAGGAGACGATGGCCACCCTCGACGGCTTCGTCCGTTCGGGCAAGGTGCGCTACCTCGGCTGCTCCAACTTCACCGCCGCGCAGATCGTCGAGGCGCAGTGGGCCGCCGAGCGGGTGGGCGGCACGCCGTTCGTGAGCCTGCAACCGCAGTACTCGCTGCTCCAGCGGGTCGTCGAGGCCGAGATCCTGCCCGCCTGCGCCCGGTTCGGCCTCGGCACGGTGGTGTACGGCGCGCTCGGCGGCGGCGTCCTGACCGGCCGCTACCGGCGCGGCGAAATCCCCGACCCGGACAGCCGCATGGGCCGCCTGCTCGGCGCCGCGATGCCCGGCGCGGCCCGCTGGGCGCAGTCGTTGCTCAACGACCGCAACCTGGCCGTCGCCGAGGGGCTGGCCGAGGTCGCGGCCGAGCTGGGGGCCGACCCGGCCGCGGTCGCCCTGGCCTGGGTCGCCGGACGTCCCGGCGTCACGTCGGTGCTGCTCGGGCCGCGCTCGGTGCGGCAGCTGCGGGAGAACCTGGCCGCCTTCGACCTCACCCTCCCGCCGGAGGCGGCCACCCGCCTGGACGACCTCTCCGACCCCGCCCACACCCCCTCCGACGGCTCCTTCTTCCACCTCGTCCCCCGCTGATCCCGGCGCAAAGCGAAGTGTTGTCCGTGGTATCGCTGTGATACCGCCCCCGACCTACGATGAGGGCATGGCCATGACCCTTCGCCTCAACGACGAACAGACCGAGGCTCTTCGTAAGCGTGCCGAGCTGGAAGGGCGAAGCATGCAGCAGATCGTGCTGCGCGCGATCGAGGAGTACCTGGAGCGCGCCTCCGACGACGAGATCACCGACGCTCTGGCCGAGAAAGGCGCCAGGCGATTCGCGGACCTGTTGCGCAGGCTGGGCGAGTGATCCGCTACGTCAGCCTCGAACAGGGGCTCCGCATCGCGCGGGCCGCGGTGGGCGGCCCCTTCCAGGTGCGTGACCTCGGGCTCTTGGAGGCTGCGCTCCTGCGGCCGCGGACCTCGCTGTTCGGGCATGACGCCTATCCCGACCTGATGACCAAGGCCGCGGCCCTCCTCCACTCGATCGTCACCAACCGTCCGCTCGTCGACGGGAACAAGCGCGCGGGCTGGCTCACGACCTACGTCTTCCTCGCGAAGAACGGAATCGAGCTCGACCCGGCCGACGACGACGCCTACGACCTGATCGTCGCCGTCGCCTCCGGCAAGCTCGACGACGTGACGGAGATCGCCGGGGCGTTGCGCGCGTTCACGAGGTGAGCTTGACCGGGAGGCGGCGTTGGCGGATGGCGGTGCGGACGGCCTTGGCGAGCTGGTCGTACTCGGCCGCGCGGGCCGAGGAGGCGCGGTAGGCCAGGCCGATCGTGCGGCCGGGGGCGGGGGCGGCGAAGCGGCGCAGCGCCAGGCGTACCCGCTTGCCGGTCTCCACCGGCACGGCCGACTCCGGCAGCAGCGTCACGCCCAGGCCGCCCGCCACGAGCTGCACC
>NZ_JBSFGJ010000669.1:0-3647 GCF_053596515.1 Nonomuraea sp. NPDC001684 | reverse complement strand
GTCGTGGCGGTCAGCACGGCGAGCGCGGGGTGGGGCGTCGTCCCGGTGATCCTGCTGGCAGGGGTGGCGATCGCCGGGCTGACCGCCACGACCGCGATGGCCGCCGCGGGCACGGCCGCGAGCAGCAGCCGGCTGCGCTCCCTGGCGTCCGGCGCGGGCGCGGGCGCCCGCCCGGCGAGCCTCCAGACCAGCAGGTACGCCGCCGCCAGCGCCAGCGCGACCCCGGTGGCCATCGGGTACGGCTGCAACGTGACCTTCCAGCTCGTCACGTCGACCAGCGGCCAGAGCGCGAGCGCCTGAGCCTCCAGCAGGCTGACGCACAACACCCCGGCCCACAGGCCACGCAATGCGGGCGTACGGTCCCAGACCGCCACCAGCGTGGCCGGCACGATCAGGCCGCCGCCGACGCCGCGTAGCACGCGTACGACGCCGACGACCAGCTCTGAGGCCGCGTATCCGCCCGCCGCGTCGGCCACCGCCACCAGCGCGAGCCCCGCGACCAGCACGTGAGCCACCTTCATCCGCCGCAACGCGACCGCCGCGAGCGGCACCGTCAGCATCAGGGCGGGCAGCGCCAGCCCGTGCGTACGGCTCAGCCCGATCTGGTCGAAGTCGCCCGGCAGCAGGTCGGCGACCACGGACAGCGTGTTGGGTATCGCGACGATCGCCAGCGGCAACGCCACGAGGACGAGCAGCCCGAGCACCACGTCGAGCAGCCAGGAATGTCTGAGGCCAGCCGGAAGCGGCGACCGTTGAATCGGGGGGACGGCCATGTAGGCCGACTTTAGCGGGAAGTCACGCCTTCGACACGGCGAGCTACGATAATCGCGGTGATCCACAGCGCCGCGAAGATCGCGCCGAGGAAGAACATGGTCGGCACGAGGAAGCCCGTGGCGATGGCCAGCACCTGGATGACGCTGCCCATGACGTACCCGAAGGGCCTTTTGAGCAGGCCCGCGGCGACCACGCACAACACCAGCAGCCCGATGCCCACCGCGACGGCGAGCGCGGGGGTCACGCCGCCCACGACGATCGCCACCGGCGTGATGAGCCCGGCCACGATGGCCTCCATGCCGAGCACGCTCGCGCCGAGCCTGCGCATGCCCGGTGTGACCTCGAAATTCATCTCACACCATCCGCCTTGAGCAGATGCCGGGCATCTCCGGCGGTCACCACCGAACCGGTGATGAACACCCCGGTCCCACTGAACTCGCCCTCAGCATCGGCGATGCCGATACCCCTGTCGATGGCCTCGTCGAGCCGCTCGACGACGTGCACGCGATCCTCGCCGAACAACGGCACGGCCAGCGCGGCGAGCTCCTGCGCCGACAACGACCTGGGTGAGGAGTTACGCGTCACCACGATCTCGTCGAGCATCGGCTCCAGCAGCTCCAGCAGGGTCTCGACGTCCTTGTCGCGCATGACGGCGACCACGCCGATCACCTTGGCGAAGTCGAACGCCTCGTGCAGCGCCTCCAGGCTCGCCTCCAGCCCGCCGGGGTTGTGCGCCGCGTCGATCACCACCGTGGGCGTATGCCGTACGACCTCCATCCGGCCGGGCGAGGCCGCCTGGGCGAACGCCTGGCGCACCAGGTCCGCGTCGAGCGGATCGTCGCCACCGGTCAGCGCCTCGACGGCGGCCAGCGCGCACACCGCGTTGCTGGCCTGGTAGCTGCCGTAGAGCGGCAGGTAGATCTCGTCATAGACGCCCTTGAGCCCGCGCAGGGTGAGCAATTGCCCGCCCATCGCCATCTCCCGGCCGAGCACGCCGAACTCCAGCCCCTCGCGGGCCACCACCGCGCCGACCTCGGCCGCGCGGCGCATCAGCACCTCGGCCGCGGCCAGCTCCTGCTGAGCGAGCACGGTCGTGGCGCCCGGCTTGATGATCCCGGCCTTCTCCCCGGCGATGCTCGGGATGTCAGGACCCAGACGATCCATGTGATCGAGGGAGATGGGCGTGATGACCGACACCAGGCCGTCGGCGACGTTCGTCGCGTCCCACGAACCGCCCATGCCGGCCTCGATGACCGCGACGTCGACCGGCGTGTCGGCGAAGGCCGCGAACGCCATGGCCGTCAGCAGCTCGAAGAACTGGATGCGCCGGTGCCCCTGCGCGTCGGCCAGCTCGACGTAGGGCGCGATCTCCTCGTAGACCTCGGCGAAGCGCTCCTCGCTCAGCGGCTCGCCGTCGACCGTGATGCGCTCGCGCACGGTGACCAGGTGCGGGCTGGTGAACCGGCCCACCCTGAGGTTGCGCTCGCGAAGCAGCGCCTCGGTCAGCCGCGCCGTGGTCGTCTTGCCGTTGGTGCCGGCGATGTGTATGACCGGATACGCCCGCTGAGGCGAGCCGAGCAAATCCATGAGCGCAGCGATCCTGTCGAGCGTCGGCTCGAAGTCCCACTCGACGCCCCGCTCCAGGATGGCACGTTCAACCGCACGATAATCCACCCCTCAACCCTACTGACCACGCGTAGCGGTCTGGACGCGGGGTAAACATATCGTGAATCGTATAGAAAATTAGAGGGTACTCACCTCCGCCGCAGGGTGCCACCTTGGAGAACAGCCTGCTCTACCCCCCAGCAGGCGCTTTCAAGGAGGCCATCGTGGAAGGCGAGAACACTCGCGAGGAAAGGCAGCGCGGAATCACCAGAAAGGCGCTGTTCAAGGCGGCTCTCATAGCGACACCGGTCCCGTTCCTGATCGGCGAGGTGCCGGCCCTGGCCCGCACCATGGCCGGGACCGGCCAGCAGCTGGAGCCCACCCCGTTCTGCGACGACGGTGACGATCTCACGATCTCGCAGACCGAGGGCCCCTACTTCAAGCCCAACTCCCCCCAGCGCTCGACCCTCCCCGGCTCGGGCACCCCGCTGACGGTGAGCGGATACGTGTTCGGACTGTCCTGCCAGCCACTGGCGAACGTCCTGCTCGACTTCTGGCAGGCCGACACCAACGGCAACTACGACAACGTCACGTACAACTTCCGCGGGCACCAGTACACGAACGCCCAGGGGGCCTTCAAACTCACCACCATCGTGCCCGGCCTCTACCCCGGCCGTACCCGGCACATCCACGTCAAGGCGCAGGCTCCGGGCCGTGGGATCCTCACCACGCAGCTCTACTTCCCGGGCGAGCCGCGCAACAACACCGACAGCATCTACGACCCGAGACTGCTCATGAACGTCCGCCCCGTCGGCTCGGGGAAGGAAGCGACGTTCGACTTCGTGCTCAACGTGCAGGGCGTGCCACCCACGCAGACGCCCACTCCCACGCCCACGACTAGCCCGTCTCCGGGCGGCGGAACCTGGAAGGTTGGGGTGACCTACCAGGCGGGTGACCAGGTAACCTACGGCGGGTCGACGTACCGGTGCCTGCAAGGGCACACGTCAATGGCCGGTTGGGAGCCACCCAACGTGCCGGCTTTGTGGCAGCGCGTCTGACCCACTGGTCCCCGAACGCAAAAAAGGGCCACCCCGGCTGCTGGGGGTGGCCCTGTTCGTGTTGTCATGCCGGTGAATGCGAAAGGGCCCCACACAAGCGTGTGGGGCCCTTTCGAAAGATTGTCCGGCGGTGACCTACTCTCCCACACCCTCCCGAGTGCAGTACCATCGGCGCAGAGAAGCTTAACTTCCGGGTTCGGAATGTAACCG
>NZ_JBSFGJ010000668.1:0-3664 GCF_053596515.1 Nonomuraea sp. NPDC001684 | reverse complement strand
CGCCGCCCGAACACCAGCAGGTCGGACAGCGAGTTGCCGCCCAGCCGGTTGGACCCGTGCGCCCGCGTTGGCCGTGGCGGTGACGGGGGCCGAGGCGATGTACTGCTGGGCCAGGTCCGGCAGGTTGTGCACGGAGACCGTGGCGGTCAGCCCGGAGCGCGTGGTGAGGGTCGAGTTGACCACGTGCACGGCCCGGGTCAGGTAGTCGTAGGCGATGTGCACGGGTTCGGTGGCCTTCTTGGTGCCGAAGTAGCCGCCGCCGGGCTTGAGGTAGTAGTCGTAGAGGTTCCAGTGGACCGACGGCCAGGCGTTGTTCAGCATCCAGAAGATCGAGCCGAACGAGCGCACGTGCTGCCTGGCGCTCCACGCCTCGAAGAAGGCGCGGGCGTTCTCGTAGTTCTGCGCCTCGGACTTGCGGGACTGGTCGGCGGCGGAGGCGGGCGTTCCGTAGCGCTTGGCCAGGCCGGTGCTGTAGGGGGCGATGGTGTCGAACACGCTGCCCGGCTTGCCGGCGTGGTAGTTGTACGCCGTCCCGATGGGCCAGACGTCGGCGGGCGCCAGGAAGCGCTGCAGCGTCTCCAGGGGCGGCGGCGACTCGGTGCCCTCCTCCCCCGTGCTGCCGTACGCGCCGCCGCTGCGGCTCTCGTCCCACCACAGCACCGGCGGCTCCCACACGTACGGGCCGTCCATCTTCATGCCGGCGTCGGCGTTGGACCAGGTGGCGACGTTGTCCAGGGTGGGGTTCTGCCAGTGCAGGGCGGTGGCCACGCTCTTGTACGCGGCCAGGTGCGCGGCCGTCGGCGGCTGGTCGCTGCCGTAGGTCCACAGGAACACCGAGGCGTGGTGGCGCAGCGAGCGGAGCTGGCTGTCCAGCGAGGCGCGGGCGACCTGTTCCTGTTCGGCGGTCCAGGCGCTGTCGTCCTCCCAGGCGCTGCAGCAGACGAAGCCCGGCATGACCAGGATGCCTGCCTTGTCGGCCATGTCGTACAGTTCCTCGTTGCCGAGGGTGCCCTCCAGCCTGATGGTGTTCAGGCCCATGTCCTTGACGTAGGCGATGTGGGCGGCGTTCGTCCTGGTGTCCCAGCGTTGCATCAGGTCCCACACGTACCCGCCGCCGCGCAGCAGGATCGGCCGACCGTTGATCTTGTATCCGGCGAACGAGGTGCCGTTGACGGTGGTGCGGTAGTCGGTGACCTGGCGGATGCCGAAGTCGATGGTCTTGCTGTCGGAGGCGCCCGCGCTGACCGTCAGGCGGTACAGCTCGGGGCTGCCGAACTGGTACGGCCACCACAGCACCGGATCGCTCACGTGCAGGGGCGCGAAGGCGACCTCCTTGCGCTCGCGGGCGGCCAGCGTGACGGCCTGGGAGAAGGTGAGGTCGGGCCGGCCCGCCTTGGTGATCGTGCCGCTGACCGTGGTGGTGACGGGGGCGTTCGTCGCGTTGACGGCGTCCACGTAGACGGCCAGGTCGGCGGCGGCGCCGGACAGGGTGGTCCGCACGTACGGGTCGCGCAGGGCCACCGGGCCCGTGGTGTCCAGCAGGGTCGTGTTCCAGATGCCCGCGTTCATGTCGGGGGCCTCGGGGTTCCAGTCGACCGTGCAGGTGGACAGGTCCTTGCAGTCGTGGCGCGGCGGGGTAACCTTGACGGCCAGCGCGTTGACCGCGCCGGGCCGGATCGCGGCGGTGGCGTCGTACTCGTGGCCGACGAACGTGCCCACGGCCGCGGCGTCCAACTGCACGCCGTTCAGCCAGATCTGGGCGCGGTAGCTGAGGCCCTTGAAACGCAGCCAGTACACCTGGCCGGGGGCCGTGGCCGGGGCGGTGAACTCGCCGCGGAACCACCAGTCCTGGGTGGTCAGGTCGGGCACGTTCTTGAGGTTCTGGCCGAAGTAGACGTCCTGGTAGACGCCGTTCGCGACCAGCCCGGCCAGGACGGTCGAGGGCAGGGTGACCGGGTGCCAGCCGGTGGTGGCGTACCCGGGCGTGGAGATCGCCGCGCCGGTGTCGGCGAGGCCGGTGGCCGAGCGCAGCGCCCAGCCCGAGGCCAGCTCGGTCGAACCGGCCGCCGCGACGGCGCTGCCCGCGCTCACCACCCCCGAGGCGAGCAGCAGGACGAGCACGGCCAGGACGCATCTGATCGATCGTGACATGCGCAGCTCCTGAGGGGGCTCCTACGAACCGGAGGGCCAGGCGATCTGGGTGGAGCGGTAGTAGGCGATCCCCATGACGCGCCAGCGCGGGCCCTGCGCGCCCAGCCGCTGCCGGAACGCGGTCCAGTCGTGCGTGACGGAGGGGGACCAGCCCAGTTCGGCGAGCGCGGGCAGGCGGGGGAAGGCCATGTATTCGAGGTCGGCGGACGTCCTGAGCGTCTCGGTCCACAGCGGCGCCTCGACGCCGAGCACCTGCTCGGGCGGGAGCCTTCTGAGGTAGGCGCCGGGATCCCAGCCGTAGGCGTCCTTGACCTCGATCGTGCCCGCCCAGGTCTGGCCGAGCGGGGTGCGCCGGTTGTACTTCATGTCCAGGTACGCGCGGCTCGCCGGGGACATGACGACCTTCCGGCCCGCCGTCGAGACCGCCGTCTCGGTGGGGTCGCTGCCCCAGTACTGGACGACCGTGGAGGGCAGCGGGGTGGCGTTGACGACGTCGTGCCAGCCGATCACGGTCTTGCCGTGGGCGGCCACGATGCCCTGCGCCCGGTCGACGAACGCCCGGTAGTCGGCCGGCGTCGTGGAGGACGCCTCGTCCCCGCCGATGTGCAGGTACGGGCCGGGGGTGAGCGCGGCCAGCTCGCCGATCACCTGGTCGACGAAGGTGTAGGTGAGCTCCTTGGACGTGCACAGCGAGCTGAACCCGACGTCCGTGCCGGTGTAGCGCGGCGGGGCGACGCCGTCGCAGGTGAGCTCGCCGTAGGAGGCGAGGGCGGCGTTGGTGTGTCCCGGCATGTCGATCTCCGGGATCACGGTGATGTTCCGCGCGGCGGCGTAGGCGACGATCTCCTGGTACTGGGCCTTGGTGTAGAAGCCGCCGGGATCGCCGCCGACCGCCGTGCCGCCGCCGTAGGAGGCCAGCCGGGGCCAGGAGTCGATCGCGATGCGCCAGCCCTGGTCGTCGGACAGGTGCAGGTGCAGGCGGTTGATCTTGTAGAGCGCGATCTGGTCGAGGTACCGCTCGACCGCGTCCACCGGGAAGAAGTGCCTGGCCACGTCGAGCATCGCGCCCCGCCAGGGGTAGCGCGGCCGGTCCACGACCCGCCCGCCGGGCACCGGCCAGGGGCCCGGCTGCACCGTGCCGCCCTCGGCGGCGTACGGGAGCAGCTGCCGCAGCGTCTGCACGCCGTTGAACAGCCCGGCGGGCCCGTTGGCCAGCACGACGATCCCGGTGGCGGTCACGTCGAGCTGGTACGCCTCCTCCCCGCCGGCCACCGTGCCCAGCCGCAGCGCGATCCCGTCCGCCGGCGGGGCCGTCACGATCGGGACCGGGTAGCCGGTCGAGCGGCGCAACCGCGCGGCGAGCTGCTCGCCCACCTCGGGCGCGTCGGAGTAAAGGGCGGTCGCGGCGGTGATCAGGTACGTCACCCCCGCCGCCGGGACCGCGCTCACCGGAGCGGGCACGATCGCGCCGAAGGCGACGGCGGCCGCCGCCGTGGCACTGGGCGAGACGGTC
>NZ_JBSFGJ010000667.1:0-3672 GCF_053596515.1 Nonomuraea sp. NPDC001684 | reverse complement strand
TTCGACGCCGAGAACCGCTGCTACGAGGACGACACCTGGCAGTACGAGGGCATGCAGACCGTCGCGGCCTCCGGCGAGCGGGACGAGGACTACGACCGCCCGGCGGGCAGCCTCCCGGCCGGCCGCGCCGAGGTGCAGGGCGGCACCGGCGTCCCGCTGAGCGGCGAGCCGCGGCGGGACGAGACGCTGCGGCACCCGCGCTGCGTGCTGCAGGTGCTGCGCCGCCACTTCGCCCGCTACACGCCGGAGATGGTCCAGCAGGTGTGCGGGGTGCCGCCGGAGCTGTTCGCCCAGGTCTGCCGCCACCTGACGGAGAACTCTGGGCCGGAGCGGACCGCCGAGTTCGTCTACGCGGTGGGCTGGACGCAGCACAGCGACGGCGCCCAGTTCATCCGCACCGCCAGCATCCTGCAGCTCCTGCTGGGCAACATCGGCCGCCCCGGCGGCGGCATCCAGGCGCTGCGCGGGCACGCCAGCATCCAGGGCTCCAGCGACATCCCGACGCTGTTCAACCTGCTGCCCGGCTACATCCCGATGCCGCACGCCCACGAGCACGAGAAGATGCGCGACTTCCTGCGCGCCGACGCCTCCTGCCGCGGCTTCTGGGCGAACATGCCCGCCTACCTGGTGAGCCTGCTCAAGGCGTGGTGGGGCCCGGCGGCCACGCGCGACAACGACTTCCGGTTCGACTACCTGCCGCGCCTGACCGGCTCGCACAGCACCTACGACACGGTGCTCGCGCAGCTCGACGGCACCTGCAAGGGCTACCTGCTGCTCGGCGAGAACCCGGCGGTGGGCTCGGCCAACTCCCGGATGCAACGTCTGGGCATGGCCGAGCTCGACTGGCTGGTGGTGCGCGACCTCAACCTGATCGAGAGCGCCACCTGGTGGAAGGACGGCCCCGAGATCGAGACGGGCGAGCTGACCACGTCCAGGATCGGCACCGAGGTGTTCTTCTTCCCCGCCGCGGCCCACACCGAGAAGAGCGGCAGCTTCACCAACACCAACCGCTGGCTGCAGTGGCACCACCGGGCCGTCGAGCCGGCCGGCGACGCGCGCAGCGACCTGTGGTTCATGTACCACCTCGGGCGGATCATCCGGCAGAAGCTGGCCGGTTCCGCCGACCCGATGGACCGGCCCCTGCTCGACCTCACCTGGGACTACCCCGTCGAGGGCGAGACGGCCGAGCCGGTCGCCGAGGCGGTGCTCGCCGAGATCAACGGCTGGGACGCCGAGGGCCGGCCGCTCGACGGCTACAGCCAGCTCAAGGACGACGGCTCGACGGTGTGCGGCTGCTGGATCTACTGCGGCGTGTACGCCGGCGGCGTCAACCGGGCCGCCCGCCGCAAACCGGCCGCCGAGCAGGACTGGGTGGCCGCCGAGTGGGCGTGGGCGTGGCCGGCCAACCGGCGGGTGCTCTACAACCGGGCCTCGGCCGCGCCGGACGGCCGTCCGTGGAGCGAGCGCAAGAAGCTCGTCTGGTGGGACGCGGGCGCCGGCCGCTGGACCGGGCTCGACGTGCCGGACTTCGAGGAGCGCAAACCGCCGTCCTACCGGCCCGAGCCGGGGGCGCAGGGACCGGCGGCGTTGTCGGGCATCGACCCGTTCATCATGCAGGCCGACGGCAAGGGCTGGCTGTTCGCCCCCTCGGGCGTGGTGGACGGCCCGCTGCCCAGCCACTACGAGCCCCAGGACTCGCCGGTCGCCAACCCGCTCTACGGGCGGCAGCGCAACCCGGCCCGCAAGCTCTACCGGCACGAGGACAACCGTTACCAGCCGAGCGGGACCGAGCCGGGCGCGTCGGTCTACCCGTACGTGGTGACCACGTACCGGCTGACCGAGCACTTCACGGCGGGGGGCATGAGCCGGCACACGCCGTACCTGGCCGAGCTGCAGCCGGAGATGTTCTGCGAGGTCTCGCCCGAGCTGGCCGCCGAGCGGCGGCTCGTGCACGGCGAGTGGGCCACGATCGTCACCGCGCGCAGCGCCATCGAGGCCCGCGTGCTGGTCACCGACCGGATGGCGCCGCTGCACCTGGACGGCAAGGTCCTGCACCAGATCGGGCTGCCCTTCCACTTCGGCCCCAACGGCCTGGCCACCGGCGACGCGGCCAACGAGCTGTCGGCCATCTCGCTCGACCCCAACTCCCACATCCAGGAGGTCAAGGCCCTGTCGGCGGACATCCGTCCCGGGCGCAGGCCGCGCGGCCCGGCCCTGCCGGAGCTGGTGCTGGCCTACCGGCGGCGGGCGGGCGTGACCGAGCACACCGGAACGGAGGTGTGAGCCGTGGCCTTCGACCTCGACCGGGCGCCGCTCGACGCCGGCTACGACGACCCGCCCAGGCGCATGGGCTTCTTCACCGACACCAGCGTCTGCATCGGGTGCAAGGCGTGCGAGGTGGCCTGCAAGGAGTGGAACGCGGTGCCGGAGGACGGGCTGCTGTTCACCGGCATGTCCTACGACAACTCCGTCGGGCTCGGCGCCGACACCTGGCGGCACGTGGCGTTCGTCGAGCAGCGCAAGCCGCTGGGCCACCAGGAGACCGGCGCCCGTGACCTGGACTTCCGCTGGCTGATGGCCTCCGACGTGTGCAAGCACTGCACGCACGCGGCCTGCCTGGACGTCTGCCCGACCGGGTCGCTGTTCCGCACCGAGTACGGCACGGTCGTCGTCCAGGAGGACGTCTGCAACGGGTGCGGCTACTGCGTGCCCGCCTGCCCGTTCGGGGTGATCGGCCGGCGCGCGGAGACCGGCACGGCCGCCAAGTGCACGATGTGCTATGACCGGCTGGAGGTCGGCCAGGAGCCGGCCTGCGCCAAGACGTGCCCGACGGACTCCATCCAGTTCGGCGAGCTGGACGAGCTGCGCGAGCGCGCCGACCGCCGTCTGGAGCAGGTGCGCGCGGCGGGCGTGTCCTCGGCCCGCCTGTACGGCCACGACCCGGCCGACGGGGTGGGCGGCACCGGCGCCTTCTTCCTGCTGCTGGACGAGCCCCAGGTGTACGGCCTGCCGCCGGACCCCGTGGTGACCACCGCGGACCTGCCGTCGATGTGGCGGCACGCCGGCGCGGCGGCGCTGGTCCTGCTGGCCGGGATGGCCGCCGCGGCGGCCTGGAGGAGGGGCGGATGAGCAACCAGACCGACGTGCGCCTGGACGACGCGCCCGGCCTGCGCACCGAGCGCGAGGCCACGCCCGGCTCGGCGGGCCGCGGCAGCCGCTCGCTGCGGCCGCCCGAGCCGGAGGCGGATTCCTACTACGGCCTGCCGGTGCTGAACAGCACGCCCTGGAGCGACCACGACATCGCCGGTTACCTGTTCCTCGGCGGCCTGGCCGGCGCCTCCTCCACGCTGGCCGCCGCCGCCGAGCTGACCGGACGCCCGGCGCTGGCCCGCGCCGCCAAGGTGGCCGCCCTGGGCGCGGTCGGCGGCTCGCTGTACTCGCTGATCCACGACCTGGGCAAGCCGTCGCGCTTCCTGAACATGTTGCGGGTGTTCAAGGTGACCTCGCCGATGAGCGTCGGCACCTGGATCCTGACCGCGTACGGGCCGCAGGCCGGGCTGGCCGCGCTCACCGGGGTGACCGGGCGGTTCCCCCGGCTGGGCCGGGCGGCCACGGTGGGGGCCGGGCTGACCGGGCCGGCGCTGGCCACCTACACCGCCGCGCTGATCTGCG
>NZ_JBSFGJ010000666.1:0-3673 GCF_053596515.1 Nonomuraea sp. NPDC001684 | reverse complement strand
GCGGCCGGATGACCGGCCGGCCGTGCAGGGCATCTTGTTCGTGCTGCATACCGGCATCGCTCGGGAGCACCTGCCGCAGGCACCCGGGTTACGGCTCGGGCATGCTGGAAGCTCGCCGGAGCGAAACCTGACCCCTCGAACTCCACAGCCCGTTCTGCCGTTCTCCGGCTAGAGCCGCAGCGTGCCGAGCTCCGCCATGCGCTCGACCGCGTAGGCCGGGTCGACCAGCGCCTCGGGCGTGTACAGGCCCGGCGTCACCGGGCTGCCGCGCAGGCCGAGCAGTCGCTCCACTCCCAGAGCGATACCGAGCGCGGTCAGCGGACGCTGGCCTTCAGGATGCACCAGCCATTGGCTCCTGCTGAGCGGCGCGCCCGCCGCCGCACTTCCCTCCAGCTCGATGCGGACCTCGGTCGTAGGCGCCGCGCCGCGCCGCCTACTGGCCGATTCCCCGACCGCGAAATCGAAGCGGACGTTCGGCGCGCCCGTCGCGAGCGCGAGACTCGGCACGTCCAGGGTGGCGATCGTCTGGCCGGGCAGCACGACCCCGTCCACGCTGGACACCTCCACCTGCGCATCGGCGCCGGCCACCCAGATGAAATCGCCGTCACGGCGCACCAGCCCCGCCGAGGTGACATCCATCAGCCGCTCCAGATCGGCGATGGCCGCAGGCCCGCCGCCATCGCGTTCGTCCAGCACCGCCGTCACCCGTACCGTGTCGACCCGCTCGAACTCCCGGGCCGACTCCATCGCGGCCAGCACGACGAGCCCGGCCAGGTAGTGGCTGGCCACCAGGATCGGTGCGGCCGCCGCCCGCTGGGCGCCCGCGACGACCTCCGGCGCGATGTCCACCAAACCGTTGGAGATGCTCAGGTACGGCACGCCGCGATCCTGCGCGAAGCGCAACCCGTTGAGGTGCGAATCGCGCACGGCAGCGATCACCGCCGCGTAGCCGTGCTCCTCCGAGAGCCCGAGATCGCCACGCCGCAGGTCGAAGGTGAGGGCCGTGGCGTTGCCCAGTTCGTCGGCGACCCGCCGGGCACGGTCGAGATCGCGAGCGGCGATGGTCAGCGGCAGCGCCGGATACCAGCGTCGCAGGAGCACGGCCGTGCCCCTGCCCGCCTGTCCCGACCCACCCATGATCAGCACTGACTTGGCCATGTGTGACTCCTCCTGATTAAGCTACATTTTGTAGCCTACCTTTTGTAGCTTAAGCTGGAGCCCGCACGCAAGGGAGGACCATGGCCAGCCCATCGACCCGCCTGTCCAAGGCGGCCAGACGCGAGCAACTGCTCGACGCCGCCACCTCGATCGTGCGCACCCGGGGCGCCGACGACCTCACCCTGCCCACCCTCGCCGAAGCCGCCCAGGTCAGCCGGCCAATCGTCTACGACCACTTCGCCACCCGCCACGGCCTGCTGCTCGCCCTCTACCTGCGCCTGGATGACCAGTACCGGACCAGGCTGGCCCAGGCCCTGCAGGACGCCGATCCCACCGCGCCCGAGGTCGCCCGCGTCATGAGCGAGGCCTACTTCACGTGCGCCACCGACATGCCGGAACTCACCGCCATCTCCGCCGCCCTCAAGGGAAGCCCGGCCCTGGAGGCAACCCAGCACGACCTGCTCGACCGCTACACGAACCTGATGGTCACCGCCCTGCGCCCCCACTCCCGCCTCACCGCCGAAGCCCTCCGGCTGCGCTGCGTCGGCACCCTCGGCGCCGCGGAGGCCCTCGCCGCAGAGATCAACCGAGGCCGAGCCACCACCGACGACGCCGTCACCGCCCTGACCGATCTCATCCTCAGCACTCTCGGCCACTGACGGCACGTCGTACATCGGGCATGACGCAGCCGCACCGCTCGGGTCCCGCGTCCGGCTCCACGGTGAGGTGAACCTCGCCATGGGAGCCCGCCTCAACCTCGCCGCGACCTCCGTACCGGGCCGCCGGGTCGCCCGCGGGGTGGCGCCTGCCGGACGATGACCGAAGGGCCCACCGGTCCGGAGGTTGAACCCGCCTTCTGGATCAACTGTCAGGGCCGCCGGAGCGGTCTGTGCACGTCGTGCTGGGTGCGCGAGAGCGAGTCCGAGATCCTCATTCTGGGACATTCTGCAACGGTGGCCGGTGCGCGGCAGCCTGACACGCAGCCGCAAAAATCAGCGGTCAGCGCCCTCACCTGTCAGTGGGATGGCGGCTGGTGATCGAGCGGCCGGACGGCGGGGATGCTTGCCCAGTAGGGCGGCCCGAGATGAACCCTCAAACGCCGGGGCGAGGCGGTCCCGTGCTGAGACCCGCGCCTCTTTTTCATGCGTCCCGGGGCACCGCCATTCCTACTCTGCCCCGCCCCTGCGCACGCACCATCAACGGAGTGACGAACTCGGCAGAGGCGGACGGCGCATCTCCCGGATTCGCCGCCACCGCGTGCTTTTGCCAGTCAGAGACCGACATTCCGCATGGCGTTGTCCCGCCGGCGATCCACCGCCCTGATGTACCGCAAGACCACAGGTGAGGCGGGGGCCCAGCGGCCGTGTCTGGCGATGACCGCGACGGGGACGCCGGCGGCGTAGGCGACGGTGGCGCCGCCGGCGCGCAGGCTGTGCGCGGTGACCGTGTCGGCGAAGGGCACACGCGCGCGTACTGCCAGGTCGCGCACGATACGTTGACCGCGTCGGCGCCGAGGGAAGGGCCGATGCCGCCGTGCCGGTTGACGCGGCGCAGTAGCCGTCCGCTGGTGTGTCCGGCCTGGTCGAGCACGGTGATCCAGTCGCGCCAGGCGGCGATCGGGTCGGTCAGCGGGTGGAGGCCGCGGAGGATGGCGATGGTCTCGCCGCGGGAGTCCTTGTCGGTTTTGGAAGTGCGGATGACGACCTCCAGCCCGTCGGCGACCTCGCGCACGTCGTCCCTGGTCAAGGCGACGAGTTCGCTGCGGCGGCCCATCAGGGCCAAGCCGCGGCCACTTCAGCACGAAGGTCATGACCAGCGCGGCCACAGAGGCTTCCTGGATCACCATTTTGAGTGACGGGGAACATACTGGTCGCTCTCGGAGCCCTGGTTCACTCGGATGCAGGCGCCACCGGGGGAGATCGTCTTAGGCCTTGAGCATCTACGGGCTCACGCTGGTAAGAGGCTGATCACGGCCGCGCGGCGCGTCCTCCCCCTGGGCGCGCGCTATTTCACCCTGGCGGCCGGAGCCGTGAAGGTGTTGCAGACGGACGGCGACTCGGACTCGAACCCCCGCCTGATCCAGTAGACACGATTGGACGCTTTGCCGAAGCCGGCGAAATTGCCGTCGATGACGTGCCGATCGATGTAGTAGTCCCGGCCGTGCTCGCGTGTGTGGCCGAGCGAATCCCAGACACTGCCGGTGAAGGCCCCGGAGAAGCAGAGCGTCTGCAGCGTGTATCTGGACTGAAGGGCCAGCGCGTCCCGCTTGGACAGCTTCTTCATGGTCTTGGCCACGGCGTTCATGATGCCCGCGACGTTCTGGACATGGATGGCATAGCCCGCGCTGAGGGCCTCCAGCAGTTGTGGCTTGTCGATCTCGCCCTTCAGGCCGTAGTCGCTGACCATCATGTGGACGGTCTTGGTGTTCGTACAGTAGACGCTGTCAGTGGCGTCGGGTGCGTAGATGCCGCAGGAGGTCTTGACCCGCTCGCCGTACGACAACACCACCTTGGGC
>NZ_JBSFGJ010000665.1:0-3687 GCF_053596515.1 Nonomuraea sp. NPDC001684 | reverse complement strand
AACGTGCAGTTCCTGACCCGCACCCCGGCCGGGTGCGTGAGCCCGGCGAAGCCGCAGCCCGACAGGTCGAGGCCGGTCAGCGTGAGGCTGGCGGCGTCCACCTGGCGCAGCGAGCTCAGCATCGACAGGCCCTTGCCGGTCACCGAGGCGGGCCCGTGCAGCACGGCGCCCTCCATGTCGGCGCTGGAGTCGGTCAGCCGCACGGTGGCGGCCCCGAAGACCTCGGCCCGCCGCAGGTCCACCCCGCAGCGCGCGACCGTCACGTCGAGCAGGCCGTCGGCGCGGGCGCGCGCGGCCGAGAGCCTGCCGGAGGCCGACAGGTAGGCGTCCCCGGCGAAGTGGGCGTAGTCGAACCCCGCCTGCCCGCGCACCTTGCGGAAGGAGAGCGTCCGGCCGAACCTGGCCCCGCGGAACGTGGCGCCGGTGCCCAGGCGGGCGTCGTCGAAGGTGGCGTACCCGTCGAACCGGGCGCCCTCGCAGGAGAGCCCGTGCTCGAAGACGGCCTGGCCGAACAGCGCGTCGCGGGACATCACGGCCCGGTCGAGCGAGACGTGCCCCCGGACGCGTACGCCGTGGAAGGACAGCTCGCGCGTGAACCTGGCCGCCGCCAGCGACACGTTGCCCTCGAAACGGGCCCCGAAGAAGGAGGCGAGCCGCTCGAACCTGGCTCCGTCGAGCGACACGTCCCCGGCGAACGTCACGCCCGACAGCCTGACGTCGCCGGTGAACCTGGCCCGGTCGAGCCGGGCGCGGCCCGGTCTGCAACTCGTCGCCTCCAGGACCCGCGACAGCAGGTCGCCGTTGACGGTGGTGCCGCGGAGGTCGAGCAGCCTGCCGGGGGACAACCGGGCGAGGACGGCGGGCAGGTCCTCGGCCGGCAGATGCGCCAGGCACAGGCCGGACGGCTGTTGGGCGATTCCGGGGCAGGCAGCAGAAAACGCGCAGGTGACCCAGTCCATGCACTGGTCATACCCGCGTGCCGCCAATGTCAAGGTTCGATGATTTAATGTTCTATCCACTTTTGTGTGGAAATATGCGGTCAATAATCCCTCTAAAGTGCCGGTCATGCGCGTTTTATCCCGAGCAGCACTCGCTGCCCTTGTGGCGGGCGCCCTGACCGCCACCCCGGCCCTCGCCGACACGGCGGCGGCGCCCTGTGACACCCCGGCCGACCGCCGCGTCGCCGAGGTGCAGGGCAGCGGCGACACCGGCCCCCTGACCGGCCAGACCGTACGGGTCGAAGGCATCGTGACCGGCGACTTCCAGCGGACCGACCAGCTCAGCGGCTTCTTCCTCCAGGACCCGCGGCCGGACGCCGACCCCAGGACCTCCGAGGGCCTGTTCGTCTTCGCCCGCGAGTCCGTCAAGGACGTCAAGACCGGCGACCGCGTCCTGGTCACCGGCAAGGCCACCGAGTTCAACGGCTGGACCGAGCTGTCCCCGGTCACCGCCGTGGACGTCTGCGGCACCGGGAGCGTGGCGGCGCAGCCGTACACGCTGCCCCCGGCCGCGGACGGCCTGGAGGCCGTCGAGAACATGCTGCTCACCTTCCCGCAGCCGCTCACCGTGGACGACAACTACAACCTGGGCCGCTTCGGCGAGGTCACGGTGTCGGCGCACGGCCGGCTGTACCAGCCCACCGACCGGCCCGGCGTGGACCCCGCCGCCGACACGCGCCGCTCGCTGCTCATCGACGACGGCTCCAACCGGGAGAACCCGGCGACGCTGCCGCCCGTCACGCGGGCGGGCACCGTGGCCGCCGGCGTCACCGGCGTGCTCGGGTACGGCTTCGGCGAGTACCGCCTCCAGCCCACCCAGCCGATCGCCTACCTGGACGCCAACCCGCGCACGCCGCGCCCCTTCCCGGTGGTGGGCAACGTGAAGGTGGCCTCGTTCAACACCCTCAACTGGTTCACCACCATCGGCTCGCGTGGCGCGAGCAACGCCAACGAGCAGCAGCGGCAGCTCGCCAAGCTGGTGGCCGCCCTGAAGGGCCTGGACGCCGACGCGGTCGCCCTCATGGAGGTCGAGAACAACGGCCAGACCGCGCTGCAGGCGCTCGTGGACGCCGTCAACGCCGAGGTCGGCGCCGGCACGTACGCGGCGCTCAGCCACCCCTACCCCGGCACGGACCTCATCCAGGTCGGCCTGATCTACAAGCCGGGCAAGCTCACCCCGGTCGGCGAGACCAAAGCCTCCCAGGACCCCGTGTTCAGCCGTCCGCCGCTGATCCAGACCTTCCGCAGGAAGGGCGGCGGCCAGCCGTTCACCATGATCGTCAACCACCTCAAGTCCAAGGGCAGCTGCCCGGCCGACGGCCCCGACGCCGACCAGGGCGACGGCCAGAGCTGCTGGAACCCCACCCGCGTCAAGCAGGCGCAGGCGCTGCTCGGCGTCATCGGCGACCAGGACCTGCCCAACCCGCTGGTGCTCGGCGACCTCAACGCCTACGGCGAGGAGGACCCGATCGACACGCTGGAGGCCGGCGGCCTGACCAGCCTCACCAAGCGGTTCGTGCCGCAGGCGCAGCGCTACAGCTACCTGTTCGACGGCCTGGCCGGCGAGCTCGACCACGCCTTCGCCGGCAAGCAGCTGCTCAAGCGGGTGACCAGCACCACGATCTGGCACATCAACTCCGACGAGCCGCGCATCCGCGACTACAACACCGAGTTCAACCCGCCCGGCCTCTACCAGCCGGACGCCTACCGCTCCTCCGACCACGACCCCCTGGTGATCGGCCTGACCCTGCCCGGCGGCCACTGACCCGTGCGGAAGGCGCGGCCCGCGGGCCGCGCCTTCCGGCGTCCCGGATCGCCCGCCGCAGCGGGGTTGCGCGCCCTCAGGGCATGGAATGCTGGTGGGGGGTACGTGGTTGACACGGTTGCAATTTCACCGAGGAGCGAGGAGCCACTTGTGGCGACCATCGAAGTAACAGAGAAGAACTTCAACGACATCGCCGACAAGGGCATCGTGCTGCTCGACTTCTGGGCGACGTGGTGCCCGCCGTGCAAGAAGTTCGGGCCGATCTTCGAAGCGGCCTCCGACAAGCACGACGACATCACCTTCGGCAAGATCGACACCGACGCCGAGCAGGCGCTCGCCCAGGGCTTCGACATCACCTCGATCCCCACGCTGATGGCCATCCGCGACGGCATCGTGGTCTTCGCCCAGGCCGGCGCGATCCCGGCCCCGGCCCTGGAGGACCTCATCCGCCAGGTCCGCGCCCTCGACATGGACGCGATCCGGGCCGAGCTCAGCGAGGAGCTGAAGAACGCCGAGCAGAACTGACCCCGGCGGGCCCCGCCGGCACGGCGGGGCCTTCGCGTCGCCCGGCCCGCGCCAGGGCGGCGGCCAGCGGGAACAGCGCGATCACCACGAGCGTGCCGGGCAGCCCGGCCAGGCGTGACAACGCACCCGCCACGCCCAGCCCGATCCCGCCGCCGACGAAGAACGTCAGGTTCAGCAGGCCCATCGCGCCGCCGCGCCGCTCCACCGGGAAGCTCGCCGACATCCGGGCCGTGATCACCACCTGGGCCAGCGAGAACGCCGGGAACCCGAGCGAGGCGGCCACCACCAGCAGCACCGCGGCCCACCCCGCCGGCCCGCCGTGCCCACCCGGCCCGCCGATGAGCGCTCCGGCGAGGCCCGCCGCGACCAGGCCGAGCGCGAACGCCGCGGCAACCGCGG
>NZ_JBSFGJ010000664.1:0-3687 GCF_053596515.1 Nonomuraea sp. NPDC001684 | reverse complement strand
TCCGATCTGCAAGCCGCGCCGTGTGGGGGGAGCGGCGGTGCGGGGGGCGCCCGGAGGCGCCGCCCCGCTCATGGACGCGCGGTCGCGTCAGCCGCAGTGCTCGAAGGGGCTGTCGTACGCGGTCGAGCCGATCGCGCCGCCCCACTTGACGCAGGTACGCAGGGCCTTGGCCCGGACCGGACCGGCGTAGTACTGGTAGCTGCCCGCGTCGGTGCTCCTGGCCTTGCCCTTGACCTCCAGGTAGGCCCGCACGGCCGCCTTGCCCGAGCCGCTGTTGCGCAGCGTGGTGACGCAGTTCTGGCCGGTGGAGGCCGAGTACAGCAGGACGACCCGGCCCTGGTTGCCGAGCGGCGCGGAGTCGATCTGCTTGTAGCCAGCACCGCAGACCTGCTCGGCCGAGTACGGGTTGCCGCCGCCGCCGGTGCTGGGCTTGCCCGGGTCGGCGGGCGCGGGCGTGCCGCCGCCGCCCTGGCAGTTGTTCGACTTCAGCGTCTGGTGGCTGTAGCCGAAGGTGGTGCCGTTGAACTTGGCCGGCACGATCTTGCCCGACGACGAGCGCTGCTCGTAGTGCAGGTGGGCGATGATGCCCTTGTACTTGGCCGAGGTGTTGCCCACCTGGCCGACCTGCTGGCCCTGCGCGACGTTCGCGCCCGGGGAGACCGTGCGCTTCTTCATGTGGGCGTACAGCGAGACGCTGCCGTCGGAGTGCCGGATCTTGACCACGTTGCCGAAGCCGTCGGCGGTCCGGTACTCCGACATGATCACCTTGCCGGCCGCCGAGGCCACCACGGTACGGCCCATGTCGGCGTTGCCGTCGCCGTACGAGCCGTTGAAGTCGATCTCGTAGCCACCGGTGTGCTTGCTGCTGTCGTTGCTGTCGCCGGTCCAGGTCTCGCCGCACGGGAACGGAAGCTGGTGGACGACGGCGGCGCTGGCGCTCGCCGCGCTCGTGCCGGTGAGGGGCAGCGCGGCGATGCCACACACGCCCACGATCAGGGTCTTGATCCGCATGCGGGAAAGGCTGCCATCCTGATCAACGGCCAGTCTAGATCATTCGCAAAGTGTTCACGCTAAAAGTTGATATTTGTCGATATCGTAGCCAGGACTGTGCAAAACGCAGTTTTCGGACAGGGAGGGTCAGATGGGCGCAGGAGAGAACTCCGCCGCCAGCCTGGGACTATCCCCGGCGGGCCTCGGCGGGGCCACGATCCGGTTCACCGACAAGAAGATCAGCAAACTGGGCAGCGACATCGCCGACCAGGAACCGGGCATGGGCAAGATCGAGACGAACACGAAGGGGATCACCATCGAATCCCCCGGGTTCGGCATCGTCGGCCTCGGCCTCTCCTACGCCCACGAGCAGATCAAGAACGGCGCCGGCGACACGGTCGCCATGGCCAGGTCCGTCCTGAAGGACTACAAGACGGCGCTGGAGCAGCTGGAGAAGAACTACGAGAAGGTCGACAAGGACAACGACGGCCTGATCAAGGAGTACGGCGACGGCCCCGGCCCCGGCCCCGGTCCCGGCCCCGGCCCCGGCGGCATCGATCCGACCAAGCTGGGCGGTGGCGGTGGTGGCGGCCTGCCGCCGATGAACATGCCCGACGACAAGCTCCCGGACGACAAGCTCCTGGACAACAAGTTGCCCGACAACAAGCTGCCTGACGACAAGTTGCCGGACGACAAGTTCCCGGACGACAAGCTTCCTGACGACAAGCTGCCGGACAACAAGCTCCCGGACAACAAGCTCCCCGACAACAACCTGCCCGACCCCAACGCCATCAATGCGAACCTGCCCAAGACGCCGTCCATCGAGGATCAGCTCAACCACAACACCGACGTCCCGGACCTCAAGAGCGCGCTCCCGGACCCGTCCCAGACCAAGCTGTCCGGTCTGGACCCCAACGCCCTGAACTCCGCCATTCCCAGCACCGGCAACCTGACCGGCCGTCCCATCGATTTCCCCACGTCGGGCGGCTACGGCAGTTCGTCGGGCCCCGGCGGGACCACCACGGGCGCGGGCGCGGCCGCGGGCGGCCTGCGCGGCGCCGGCGCGGCCGGCATGTCGGGCATGCCGTTCATGCCCATGTCGGGCGGCGCGGCCGGCAACGAGCAGAACCGCGAGCGGGAGAAGCCGGAGTACGTGCGCGGCGACGAGAACGACTGGCTCGACGACATGGACATCGCACCGCCGGTCCTCGGCGAGTGAGAAGGAAGACGACATGGCATACGAAGAAGACCGCTGGCTGATCCTCGCCGCGGCCGGCGTGGCGACCGCGAACGCCGCGGTGCTCTTCGAGTACCCGCTGGCCAGGAACGTCGCGATCATGGTAGGCGCCCTCGTGTCCAACCCCGGCGCCGTGGCGAAGGCGGCCGTGGAGTGGTTGGCGCCCGTCGTCGGCGAGGACGGGTTGGACTTCCAGGCCATCGGCGGTGCGATCGTCAAGCTCTCCGAGGAGGTCGCCAGCAAGGAGTACTGGACGGGGCCGGCCTGGGAGGTGTTCAAGAAGTCCGCGGACGACTTCGCCCAGCAGGTGAAGGCGGCGTCGGCCTACTTCCAGAACGTCTCCAGCGGCATGGACACGATCGCCACGCTCTACCACTATGCCGTCTACGTCGCCTGTCTGGTGGCCGCGATCACGACGGCCCTCGCCGCCGCGAAATGGCTGACCTTCATCGTCCCCATCTTCGTCGCGGTGGTGATGCGGGGGCAGATCAACGGCATCCTGATCGCGCTCGCCCAGATCCTCAGGGGCATCGTCGGCAAGAACGTCAAGTCCGCCGCCATGCTCGCGGGCATCCTGGCCACGGTGAACGGCATGTGCGCCATGATGACGCAGGTCATCGACAAGGGCCGTCCGAAGGCCAACTTCGGGCCCAGTGACCTCGAGTACGTCGGCAACGGGGAGGAGAAGCCCGGCACCCTGCAGCGCAAGAACGGCGGCATGCCTGACTTGACGACGGCCGGCGGCCTCATCTGACCCCGACCCGCACCTCGTCCCGGCGACCCGGCCCGGCGTCCGCCGGGCCGGGGCCGCCGCTCACTGGGCCGTGACCTGCACCGGTGAGCGCGCCGCCGTCGGGTCGAGCGCCGGGCCCTCCGGGATCAGGTGGACGAGGTTGTAGGGCACCGGCGTGACGTCCTCGGCGCCGTACCCCAGCTTGTTGATCTGGTCCCCGGTCTGCAGCGGGAACCTCCTGCCCTGGTCGGTGAGCAGGAAGTAGGTCTGCATGAACGCCTTCTGGCCGTCCCCGGGCAGCAGGCCGCCCAGGGCCGCGCCGCCGGCGGGCAGCAGTACCTGGTCGAAGTGCTCCTGGTCGCTCCGGGACGTGGGCACGGGGATGGTCATCGTCGCGCCGACCGTGATCTTCGCCTGCGCTGAGCCGTTCTGCGTGTCGGCGTACACCGCGCACAGCGCCGCCGAGGACGTGACCGTTCTGGGCAGGCTCGTCGGCAGGCCGCCGACCGTGAGGGTCTGGCGGGAGGTCCTGCCGTTCGCGGTGGCGGCGTCGATCTCCAGTGGGACGGCGGCGCGCCTGCCGTACGCGGCCTTGGTCTTCGGGTCGGCGAGCAGCAGCGTCGCCTGGGTGAGGTTGACGGGGGCGAGCCCGTCGGCGAGCAGCACGTACCAGCGGTCGGGAGCCCCGCCCATGCCCTTCACGGTGTAGACCTGACCGACCGCCCCC
>NZ_JBSFGJ010000663.1:0-3691 GCF_053596515.1 Nonomuraea sp. NPDC001684 | reverse complement strand
GGGAAGACGCCCGTACCCAGGAACCGGACGGAACCGCCCACGGCGCGCAACCGGACGGAACCGCCCGCCGCGCGGAACCGGGCCGACGGCGCGGCCTCGGCCGCGCGCCCCAGGCCGGGCACGGACGGACCGGCCTCCGCCCCCCGCCCCAGGCCGGGAACGGAGAGCACCCGCGCCAGGACCGGCACGGAGGGCACCCGCCCCAGGACCGGCACGGAGGGGACACGTCCCCGCACCGGCACGGAAGGCACGCGCACCCGCACCGGCACGGACGGCACGCGGGCCAGGACCGGCGCCGACGGGACCCGGGTCAGGGCCGACGGCGCGGTTCCGCCGCCGCGGGGCAGGACGAACACCGACGGCAAGGCCGCCACGCCCCGGACCAGGACCGGCGCCGACCCCAAGACGGGCCCGCGCGCGCGGGCGACGGCGGCCGTGCGGAGCAGGTCACAGGACGGCCGGCGGACCAGGCTCAGGGGCGAGGCGCCGACCACGCTGCCCGCGGGCAACACGGCTCTGCTGCTGCTCGCGGTGCTGGCGGTGCCGTGCGTGGTGACGTCGGTGATCTGGCCGATCGCCTCGATCGCCATCACGACGGCGTTCGTGGTGCTGACCAGGACGCTCTGGATGAGTCATTGGCTGGTCAGGAAGCGCAGCGCGCGTCGCATGCGGATCGCGCTGCGCGTGTTGCTGTTCCCGTTCGCGCTGACCGGGGCGGCGGCGACCGCCGTGGTGTGGCCGGGAGTGCCCGTCGCGGTGGCGTCGGGCGGTGCGCTCTGGGTGACCGGTGGCGGTCAGATCGACTCCGACTGGTGGCAGCAGCCGGCCCCCGTGACGGTCGCGGCGGTGGTGTTCGGCATGTTGTGCGGCGGTATCACCGGGCGCGAGATCGAGCGGATCGGCGGCAAGCTGCCGGAGTTGCGCAGGGAAGGGCTGCGCGCACTGGCCGTGCTGGGCGGGTTCGTCGCCCTGTGCGCGGCCGCCGTGCGCGCGATCGCCCTCCTGCTGTAGGCGGCGAGGACGGCCGGCCGGTCAGCCCTGGCCGCCGTCGCGGCGCGAGAAGCGGTTGAAGATGCGCTCGCCCGCGTTCACCGCCCCTTCGGCCACGTCGCGCAGCACGCCGATGAAGGGGTCCTGCGACTGGGACCAGGAGGCGCGGTAGGACTCGGCCGCCGCCTTGATCTCGTCGGTGACGCGGGCGTTGGCGTCGTCCTCCCTGCGGGGGTAGTCGCCGCCGATGATGCGGTCGTACTCGCCGCTGCGCTGCCACTTGTCGAGCTCGGCGACGCGCACCACGGCGAACGGGTGGGTGGTGCCGAGCAGGTTGAGCACCTTGAGGAAGCCGTCGCGCAGGTCGCCCGCGGTGTCGTACTCCTGGTACTGCTCCAGGAACGCCTCGATGTTCATCTCGTGGGTGTAGGCGCCGCCGGCGAGCTTCATCAGCGCGCGCTTGGCCGACTCGGGGTTCTGGGCGGTCAGCAGGCCGCCGCGGTCGGAGGAGAGCTCCGACTTGCGGTACCACTCCTCCAGGCCCGCGACGATCGCGCGCAGCCCGATGTAGCCGAGCGGGATCCAGGCGACGCGCGTGGCGAGGCGGGTGAGGATGTCGAGCATCGTCCGGTAGACCGCGTGACCCGACAGGATGTGCGAGGTCTCGTGGCCGATGACGAAGCGCTGCTCCTCCTCGTCCATGAGGTTGAGCAGGCCGGTGGTGACGACGATGAACGGGTCGTCGAAGCCGATGGCCTTGGCCTGGACGTGCGGGTCCTGCTGGACGTAGATCTCCGGGATGCGGTGCAGGTCGAGGATGTAGGCCGCGTCGCGCCCCATGTCGTACAGGGAGCGGAACTGGGTCTCGCTGACGCGCACGGACGACGCCAGGTACATCAGGCGAAGGCGGCGCTCACTCACAAGACCGGACATCTGCTTGAGAACCGTGTCGAACCCACTCAACTTACGCAGAGCGACCAGGGCGGACCGGTCTGCGGGGTGTTCGTAGGCTCGGGACGAGATGCCGGGCAGTTGGACGCGGTTGCGGTCCGGGGTGGTCGTCATGCCCGGCATGCTACGTCCGCAACGGATGTGATGCGCGGACATCACCAAGGGGGGTGCCGTCATGTTCGGGTACCCCGTCCGCGTAGGGTCCGACTCATGATGAACGCGCCTGGGAACCAGGGGAAGCGGCGGGTGGGTGTGATGGGCGGGACCTTCGATCCCATCCACCACGGCCACCTGGTCGCAGCAAGCGAGGTCGCCCATCACTTCGACCTCGACGAGGTCGTGTTCGTGCCGACCGGGCGGCCGTACCAGAAGTCCGGACGCGAGGTGTCGGCGCCCGAGGACCGCTATCTGATGACGGTCATCGCCACGGCCTCCAACCCCCGCTTCTCCGTGAGCAGGGTGGACGTCGACCGCCCCGGCCCCACCTTCACCATCGACACGCTGCGGGACATCTCCAACGTCTACGGCCCGCAGGTGGACCTGTACTTCATCACCGGCGCCGACGCGCTCGGCGCGATCCTGGGCTGGCAGGACGCCGACGAGCTGTTCGAGCTGGCGCACTTCGTGGGCTGCACCCGCCCTGGGCACACGTTGCACGACCCCGGGCTGCCCGAGGGCAGGGTGACCCTGCTGGAGATACCCGCGCTGGCCATCTCGTCGTCGGAGTGCCGTCAGCGGGTGGCCAAGGGGGAGCCGATCTGGTATCTGGTGCCGGACGGAATCGTGCAGTACATCAACAAACGAGGGTTGTATCACGGGGAAGGCTGAAGCTCTCCGCGCCGTGGGTGAGGGGTTTCGGCCTGGAAGGGTACCCTCGGTATATGGGCATGCTGCCGACACAGGAGGACAGACCCGCATCGTGACCGCATCCGACAGATCCGTTCAGCTCGTCCAGATCGCCGCCGAGGCCGCGGCCGACAAGCTGGCCGATGACATCCTCGCCTACGACGTGAGCGAGCAGCTCGTCATCACCGACGCCTTCCTGCTCTGCTCCGCCACGAACGACCGCCAGGTCCGCGCCATCGTCGATGAGATCGAAGACCGGCTGCGCACCGAGGCCGACGCCAAGCCCGTGCGCCGCGAGGGCGAGCGCGAGGGCCGCTGGGTGCTGCTCGACTACATCGACATCGTCGTGCACGTCCAGCATGAGGAAGACCGCACGTTCTACGCCCTTGAGCGCCTGTGGAAGGACTGCCCGGCCATCGGCCTGCCGGAGAGCGTCATGCTCGCCAACATGCAGCGGGCCCGCAGTTGAGCAGGCGGATCGTCTGCCTCCGCCACGGACAGACCCTGTGGAACGTGGAGCACCGTTTCCAGGGCCACTCCGACATCCCGCTCGACGAGACCGGCGTCGCGCAGGCGGCCAGGGCCGCCTCGCTGCTGGCCTCGCTGCGGCCGACCCTCATCGTCTCCTCCGACCTCCAGCGCGCCCATGACACGGCCCTGGCGCTCGGCAGGCTCGTGGGGCTCGACGTGACCGTCGACAAGGACTTCCGCGAACGCGGCGGCGGCCAGTGGGAGGGTCTGACGCGCGACGAGATCGCCGCGCGCTGGCCCGAGGAGTACATCGCCTGGGAGGCCCCCGACGGCGAGCCCGTCTCGGAGGTCGCGACCCGGGTGGCCGCCTCCATGCGCAAGTGGGCGGCCAAGCTCGACGACGACGGGCTCCTGGTCGTCGCCTCGCACGGCG
>NZ_JBSFGJ010000662.1:0-3715 GCF_053596515.1 Nonomuraea sp. NPDC001684 | reverse complement strand
GCCGCAGCACGCGTCGCAGCTCGGCCAGCGCCGGCCCCCAGTCCTCCAGGTAGTGCAGCACCAGCGACGCGATGACGTCGTCGAAGGCGTCGTCGGGGAAGGGCAGCGGGCCGGCCAGGTCGGCGACCCGCAGGTCCGCCTCGGGGCCCAGCCTCCGCCGGGCCATCTCCAGCATCCCGGCGCTCGCGTCGACGCCGGTCACGACGGCGCCCCGATCGCGCAGCTCGGCGAACAGGGGGCCCGAGCCGCACCCGGCGTCGAGGATGCGCCGGCCGGTCACGTCCCCGGCGAGCTCCAGCATCGCGGGCCGCTCGTAGTACGCGTTCGCCAGGCTGGTCTCGTTCTCGGCCGGGTAACCTTCGGCGATCGCGTCGTAGGCGTTGCTCTCGGGCGAGTCCGCGACGCGGTTCTCGGGCATGGTCGTCATAGGGGTCATTCTGGCCCGCACTTCCCGGGAGCGCGGAGATGCGGCCCGTCCGCCGGCCCCGGCTGGTCGTCCGTCCTGTCGAGCAGCAGGGCGGCCGCCCGGGTGAGCACCTGCGCCCGGGTGCGGCCGCCGTGGTCGGCGGCCAGGAAGTGTTCGCCGATCGCCACGCAGAAGGCCAGGAGGCTGCGGGCCTCGACCTCCTCGGGGTCGGAGCAGAAGCTGCCGATCATCTCGCGCAGCAGCGCCATGCGCCGGTTGTCCACCCGCCGCAGGCGTTCGGCGACCGCCTCGTCGCGCCTGGCCCAGTCGCGGACGGCGAGGTCGATGGGCAGCAGGCGGTCGTCGGAGAAGGTGAGCACGCCGGCGCGCCTGATCTTGGTTCGCGGGTCGCCGCCCTCGCGTTCGACGCGCTCGATCACCTCGTCGGTGCTCTCCCGCTCCCAGGTGTCCAGCATCGCCTCAAGCAGCGCCTCCCGGTCGGCGAAGTACCCGTAGAACCCGCCCTTGGTGACGCCGAGCCGCTTGGCCAGCGCCTCCACGCGCACCGCGTCGGGGCCGCCGGCGGCCAGCGCCCGCAACCCCTCCTCGATCCACCCCTCCCGTGTCGTACGGACCGCGCCCACAGTGTGTGCCACCTCACTCGCAACATATGTATACGCCACCGTATAACCGTGGTTAACCTCAGTATATACGGCAGCGTATAGATATGGAGGGATCATGAGGCTGGCGAACGCCGCCCACACCGGACGGCCCTGGCGCATCCATGACATCGCCGGAGATTTCGAGCTGGAGGACGTCTGGGTGATCCGCACCCCCGGCGCCGGACGGGAGGACTTCTCCGCCGTGCTCGCCGCGTTGCGCGACTCCAGCGGCGGCCCCCTGCCGCTGCGGCTGCTGCTCGCGGCGCGCTGGAAGCTGGGGGCCCTGTTCGGCTGGGACAGGGCGTCGGCGGGCGTCGGAAGGCGCGTCCCGTCGTTGTGCGAGCGCCTGCCCGCCGACCTGCGCCGGGCCCCGCACGACTCCGACGCCGGCCTGGCGCCCTTCTCCCCGGTCTACGCGCTGGACGACGAATGCGCGCTGGAGCTGGCGAACCGCACCGTGCACGCGGTGATGCACCTGGCATGGGCGCCGGCCGCCGGCGGCGGGCACGAGCTGCGCATGGCCGTCCTCGTGCGCCCCAACGG
Source organism: Nonomuraea sp. NPDC001684 (assembly GCF_053596515.1). Taxonomy (NCBI): domain Bacteria; kingdom Bacillati; phylum Actinomycetota; class Actinomycetes; order Streptosporangiales; family Streptosporangiaceae; genus Nonomuraea; species Nonomuraea sp. NPDC001684. The sequence goes on along the minus strand of NZ_JBSFGJ010000662.1, from coordinate 2,104 downwards.
CCTGCTGGGACGGTGCTACATGGCCGCCATCATGCCGTTCCGCCGCACCCTCGTCCTGCCGGCCTTCGTCCGGCGGCTGGAGCGCGCCTGGCGGGAGCGCGACGCGGGCGTCCTGGAGTCCGCCGTCGGGGCGGGCGGCATCCCGCCGTCCGTCCGCGCGCTGAGCTCCTTGCCCGTCGTCGACTACGCCGACCACTTCGCCCTCACCGTGAACGCCGTCGCCACCGAGGCCGGGGCGACGGCGGAGCGGTGGGCGCGGGCGATGTTCGGCGACGTGCCCAGCGCGGGGGAGCGGTTCATCTGGCGGGGTCTCCTGGGGCTCCGGCTCGCCCGCGGCCGATCGCCCGCCACCGTGGCCGGGTGGCGGATCGCCGCGCGTGGCGACGACTGGATCCGGCTGGAGACCGCGTCCTGGTTCCTGACCGCCAACCTCGTCGTCCGGGCGGCGGACGGGCGGGTGTCGCTGACCACCCTCCTGCGCTACGACCGGCGCCTCGGGCGCGTCGTGTGGCCGCCCCTGTCGGCGATCCATCGCCGGCTGGCTCCCGGGCTGCTCCGGGGCGCCGCCGCGCGGATGACCCGCGGCGGCGTCCGGTAGCGCCCGGTCGGGTGCGCCCTGACCGGGGACGGCGGGGTCAGCCGCGCCTGGCGGACGGCCAGCCGTGCCCCCAGCCGCCCTGGACCATGGTCTGGAACGCCCATCCGTCCTCGGTGCGCATCAGCAGGTCGGCGTAGTGCATGCGGTGCTCCTCGCCCTCGATCGTCATCGTCGCCTCGGTCTCCACGACCACCAGGTTCTGGCTGACGAAGCGCGGGGTACGCGTCGAGCGCAGGTCGAGCCCGGCGGTGCCGCCGCCCATGGACTGCTTCATGGCCTCGACGTACTCGGCCCGCGTCCACTGGCGGACGCTCGCGTGGCCGCCGGGCACGTCGGTGGCCACGTTCATCGGGAAGACCGCCAGGTCGGCGAGCTGCTCGATCGCGCCCTCCTCGGCCAGCGCGTCGTAGGCGGCGAACCAATCGTCGATGGTCTTCAGTTCCTCGGCGCTCGGCTGGTACATGCTGCTCCTCCCCAAGTCGTACAACGTACCGTACACCATACGGAAACCGGTCGCGCACCGATGTTCAAGCCTTGCCCCGACCGGTTCGGACAGGATGAGACGCGACCTGCCGGCCAGGAAAGGACGACGATGACGCGACAGCCGCACGAGCCTACGTTCGAGACCCTCCACCGCGATCCCCGGACCACGGTGAGCATCAGGACGACGGTCGCGATCGCCCGCCTGGCGGAGGCCCAGGGTGCGGGGTTCGCGGAACTGTGGAAGTACACCCAGGAGTCCGGCGTGCGAGTGGAGGGACAGCCCTTCGTCAGGTACCACACCTTCGCGGGGGACGAGACGGACGTGGAGGTCGGCGTGCCCGTGGCCGGACGCCCGCTCGGCGCGCGACGGGTCGCCGCCGCCGAACTGCCGGGCGGCACGGCCGTCGCCACCTGGCACCTCGGATCGCACGACAGTCTGGGCGAGACCTACGCCCTGCTGGACGCATGGCTCAGGAAGCACGACCACGAGCCCGACGGCGGGGCGTGGGAGGTCTACCACTGGTTCGACCTCGAACGTCGACCCGATCCGGCGAGCTGGCCGGCCCCGGAGACCTGGCGCACCCAGCTGATCCAGCCGATTCGCTGACGCCGGTCGTCCGCCGTCACAGCCCCGTCGCCGGCGTCGCGCTCCGCCGGACGATCGCGCCACCGGCCCAGGTGTTGCCGAATCGCGATGATCGCGGCGCCGGTGAGGGCGATCGGGCGGCGAGTCTGGATGTCATGTGGCGACAGGAGCTCGGCAAGGATCCCGGCTCGGGCGTGTCCGTCCATGACATGCGCACGGGAGGGCAGGTCAAGGGCTGGTCGCCGTGGGCTCCGGACGTCGGCCACGCCGTGGTGCTGATGCGGATGGGCGGCTTCCGCCGGCACGCGTCGGGGCAGGACTCCTTCCTCGACGCGGCCGGCGGGCCGAGAAGGCCGGGGTCGCGGTGCAGACGATCTACTTCGTCTTCGGCAACAAGCGCGCCCTGCTCAAGGAGCTGGTCGACGTCACGATCGCGG
>NZ_JBSFGJ010000661.1:0-3768 GCF_053596515.1 Nonomuraea sp. NPDC001684 | reverse complement strand
GGAGGTCCGCGACGACATTCATGAGGCGTTCCTCAAGCTGGCCTGCGCGCTCATCTGCTGGCGACGCCTCATCTCATTCCGTTAGCAGCTCTAAGCGAACTCGGTCAGGAGGTTGAGCACCTGCGGATCAGCCGCAAGACCCTCCTGTCCCTCTCCGAAGCGGACCCCGACCCGGTCGAGCCGATCGCGCCGCTGGCCGGCTTCGATCATCCCGACTACCAGCAGATTCTCACCGCCGTCGGTACGACCGGCGGCTCTCTGCGCGCCCGCGATCTGGCACTGGCGATGGATATGCCGCTGACGCCCAACGGCATCCAAAACGTCCGTGCCAAGCTCAAACGTCTGGCCAGTCGCGGCATCCTCGTCGAAACCGAGCCAGGCTTGTTCACCCAGCCGCGCCCGTAGGCCGAACGGCGCCCACCAACCAGCAGGCCTCATCCAACCGCAACGACGAAAAGGGCCATCAGCTCGCGTAACGCACTCTCAGACCCGGCGCCGAAGCCATCGCCAAGATCACCGAGGTCTTGGCGCCGCGGCGCCGCACCCACTGATCAACTGAGTGGCGCCGACCGGAGCTGTGGGGGCCATCACGGACCGCTGACTGGCGAAGCCCCCAGATCGCTCGTTCAACGACTCTTACCGGTCTCGACGGCCCACTCGTCTTCAGCTTGGGCGAGATCTGCCTGTCACGTTTGTTAGAGGCACCTCAAGGAGCCGGGAGTCGGACGGGCGAAGACAACTCGGAGAGAATGGCTTTCGTGCTTTCTCCCCGCGCGTCCGTGCTTCGCCGAATGAAGACTCTGGCAGTTCTGGAGTCCGTCAATATTCCGCTGCTGGCCGGGGTGCTGATCGGCATACTGGGCATGCCCTTGACCGTGGCCAACTCGGCAGGGCTTGTGCTGGTCCTGCTCGTCTTGGCTGAGGGCGGCATGTACTGGTGGTTGAAGAGCACCCAGCTCTCTTCGCGAGCTCCCGTTCCGGCAGGGATGGCGATGTATCGCGTGATCTCTCGGATTAACGTCGGCCTGCTGGTGGCGGGGGCCGTCGTGGTGGTTGCCGGCCTGGTCATGGGCGCGTCCGGCGCGCAGGTCTGGCCGGGGGCGGCGCTGTGGGTGTTCGCGCTGCTGGAGCACGTGAACTACTTCCATCTGCAGCTCATGCACGACACCCGCGCCGACCTGGGCCACCTGGTGAGGACCGGCCGCCTGCGCCGCTCGCATCTGGCTCTCGACATGGCGCGCGTTTCCAGGGGGCCACGGGTTGGAAGCCTTCGAGGATGAGGGGCATCCCAGCCCCCGCTGTTGACAACCCTCGTGGTCAAGACGACTAGTCCGTCATCCCGCGCCTTGTTACCACCGGCGTCGAGGCCACCCAGATCGCTGCCGAAGTGTTCCTCGGCGCCGGCACCGTCCGCAACGACCTGGCCGCGATCGTCGCCAAGGTCAACGTGCTCAACCGCGCCGATGTCGCTCGCCTTGCCATCGGGTCGGGGTGGATCTAGGCGGGGACCCAGGAGCGCGTCGGCACCGTCGCGGCCAGCTCGAACCACTCGCCGTCCCGGGTCAGGTCCAGCCGCCCGTCCAACTCGGCCAGGCGCGTGGTCAGGTTGCCCATCCCGGCCGAGCCGCGGCGGATCGGCTTGGCCTGCGCGCCGTCGTTGCGTACGGCCATTCGTACGTCGCCGTCGCGTTCGTTCGTGCTGATCGCGCAGTGGCGGGCGGAGCTGTGCCGCAGCACGTTGGTGACCGCCTCGCGCAGCACTGCGCCGAGCGTGGTCTCCACCTCGGTGCCGAGCGTGCCGTGACCGAGTTCCAGCGTGACCTCGATGCCCGCGGCCGCCAGCACCGAACGCACTGAGTCGGCCTCGCCCGCCAGCGACAGCCTCCCCCGCTCGCCGGAGACGGTCCGCAGGTCGCTCATGGCCTGCTCGGTCATGGCCAGCACGTCGTCCAGTTCGGCGCGGGCGCGTTCGGGTTCCAGCCGCCTGGCCAGCTCGCTCTTGAGCAGGATCGCCGCCAGCGTGTGCCCGAGCAGGTCGTGCAGGTCACGCGCGGCCCGCAACCGCTCCTCCACCACCACCGACCTGGCCAGCCCGTCCTTGGCCGCGCTCAGCTCCCGGTCGAGCCGTGCCAGCGTGAACAGGCCGTAGATGACCAGTCCCGTCACGAGGGTGCTGACCGTGTAGTTCACCACCAGCGGGTACGGCAGGCCGATCACCAGCCCGGCGCCCCCCACCACCGCCATGACGGCGGCCACCAGCGGCACCGCCGCCCTGAGTCGGAGGGCCAGCAGCAGCGGCCCGGTCAGGAACCCGGTCGTCACCAGCCAGGCCTGCTCGAACACCGGGATCGGGGCGAGCGTCAGCAACGCCATGACGATCAGTGCGATCGGATGCCTGCCCTCGATCGAGCGCAGGTGGATGAAAATGATGACGGCCAGCAGCGGAAGGGGCCACCACGAACCGGCCAGCAGCAACGCCTTGGCCGAGAACCCGACCAGCACCGCCGCGAGCACCGCCGTCGACAGCTTGCTGGACAGGGCAGGCGGGTCAGGCAGCGTGGTGCCGGGCAGCGCCACCTCCACCAGGACCTGAGCGTTGTCGTCGACGCCGGTGGTGAGCGTGCCACCGGCCGCCGCGACCTGGGCGGGGAGATCGGCCAGGAACTCGTCCGTGGCGCTGGGGGCGCCGTCGTGGGCGATGCTCAGCCGTACGGTGTTGTCTTGCGTGGCTGACTCGATCACGCAGCGGGAGGCGGCGCGGCGCCGGACGATCTCGGTCACGGCCTCGCGCAGGACGGTGGCCAGCAGCGCGCCGGCCGGGCCGAGTGGTTCCGCGTGCCGTATCCGCACCTCGGTGGCGACTCCCGCGGCGATCAGCATGCCCTTGGCGGTGGTGAGTTCGGGGGCCAGCGACATCGCGCGGTAGCCGACGGCGGCGGCTCTGGCCTCGCTCAGCGAGTGCCGGGCCGATTCCACGTCAGGCGTGCCCTTCCGGGCGCTGGCCGCGATCGTGTCGAGCGCGGCGCCCAGGCTCTGGTTGAGCTCCGCCGCGATGCGGAGCTGTTCCTCGGCCACCGCGGTCATCGCCAGCGACAGGCGAGCGGCGGTCACCTCCTGGATCCGGTCCAGCATCGTGGCCAGGCCGTACACGATCAGGGCGATCAGGACCATGCTGATCACCGGGTCTGCCGGTCCCAGCAGCAGCGCGCTGCCCGTCACCACGAGGGCGAGCGGCCAGGACGTGGTCAGCAGCAGTGAACCGGCGACGAAGCCGAGGATGCCGACCGAAGTGTCGAAGGCGAACACGGAACCGTAGGCGGCGGCGGCCTGCAGCGCGATCAACCACCAGGACCGGCGCCGGATGAAGAGCACCTGAAGGCCGAGGACTGCCAGGGCCAGGGGTGACCCGGCCATCGCGTAGACGCCTGCCAACCCGGCCAGCACCAGGAGGACGGTCCACTTTGCCCACGTTTGCACCCACGTACCGTTCCGATCCTCCTCAAGTGTCGTCATCACGAGTCGGTTGCGGGGCGCATCCCGTCGATGCCGAAGGACAACAGGCGCTCGCCCTGTGCGGGCGATGTCTGTTCCCCGGCCCAGGCGACCGCGTTGATCAGGGCGTAAAGGTCTGAGGCGGTGGCATCGCCGCGCACGGTTCCGGCGGCCTGTGCGCGATTGAGAAGCTGCTCGCCGGCGGCGAGCACCGCCTGGCAGGCGGCATGCAGTTGCGAGGTCTCATCTTCGATGCTGCGCATCAGCGAGGTCGCC
>NZ_JBSFGJ010000660.1:0-3780 GCF_053596515.1 Nonomuraea sp. NPDC001684 | reverse complement strand
CCCCGCCCGGCCGTCGGGCTCGGCGGCCAGCACCGCCCGCAGCCGCTCGCGCACCTCCCTGACCTCCCGCAGGTCCTCCTCGCCGAGCCCATGGTCGTTCTCAAGCGGTTCGCCCAGTTCGCGGCAGAAGCGGCGCAGCTCCGCCACGTCGGGCAGCCGCTCGGGATCGTCCAGGTACTCGTCCCACGTGTTGGCCAGATCGACGGCCACGAGACCCGTCTCGATGAACTGGCGCATCCCTCACCCTCCTGCTACCGTCACGACTATGAGCACTATAACCCCTGACAGAAAACTGACCGTCCTCGACGCGCCGTCCAACCTCGGCCTGCGTCCACTCGCCGAGGATGTCATCCCCGGCTGCTACAAGGCTCCCTGGGCGTTGCGGGACAACGGGCTGGTCGCCCGGATCGGCGCGGCCGACGCGGGCGCGCTGGTCCCGCCCCGTTACGTGGCCACCTGGAAGCCCGGCGACGGCGTGCGCAACGGCGCGGCCATCGCCGCCTACACCCGGCGGCTGGCCGACCGCGTGGCCGGGATCAGGGCGGACGGCGGCTTCCCCGTCCTGCTCGGCGGCGACTGCTCGATCCTGCTCGGCCCCGCGCTCGCCCTGCGCAGGACGGGCCGCTACGGGGTGGCCTACCTCGACGCCCACACCGACTTCCGCCACCTCGGCAACTCGCCCCACGTCGGCGCGGCGGCCGGCGAGGACCTGGCCCTGGTGACCGGCCGCGGCGACGACTACCTGACCGACATCGACGGCCTGCGCCCGTACGTCCGGGACGAGGACGTCATCGTGCTCGGCGTCCGGGACGACGACGACGTCCAGGAGCTCGCCGCCGACGGCATCGCCTTCGTCGCCGGGGACGACATCCCCCTGGAAGCCGCCGAGCGCGTGCTCGTGCGCGACGACCTGGACGGCTTCTGGATCCATGTGGACGCCGACGTGCTCGACCCGTCCGTGCTGTCGGCCGTCGACTCGCCCACCCCCGGCGGCCTGACCGGCGACCAGCTCGCCGGCCTGCTCCGCGGGCTGCTCGCGCTGCCCGGGGCGGCCGGGATCCAGTTCACCATCTTCGACCCCGACCTCGACGAGGACGGCGGCCAGGCGGCCACCCTGACCGACATCCTCGTCTCAGCCCTGACCTGACCCGTGGCCGTCCGGGGCGGAGCCGTCCGCCCGCAGGATGCGGAAGACGGGATGACCAGCCGCGATCCGGCGGAAACGGTCCAGCGGCGCCTTCGGGCCGAGGCCGAGGTGGGGCCGCGCGCCGGGCGCCACGGCGGCGTAGCGGCGCAGGATCTCGGCGCGGCGTTCGACCGGGACCTCCGCCAGCCTGACCGGCGCCGCCCGCCCGCGACGCCGCAACACGGCCCGGCCACCGGCGGCCCGGACGTTGCGCACCCAGTTCGCCTCCGGCCCGAGCATGGAGACCAGGTACTCGCCGCCGTCGTGCCTGGCGACCGCGACGGGCACCGACGTGAGCGCCCCACTGCGGCGTCCCACCACCTGGAGCACCGCCCCCTGGGGCAGTGGCAGCCACCGGGAGGCGTAGGTCAGCGCGTCGAGCCGGTTCATCGCCCGCGTGAGGGCGTTGGGCCGCCCGCCCCGGTACATCAGGCGCTTGAGCGCCCCCGGCCACCGGGCGACGTGGATCACCGCGCCCTCCTCCACAGCAGCACGACCGCCACCAGCCCCGGGACCAGCGGAAGGACCTGCAGCCAGCCGAGCAACGGCGCCAGGCCGACCTCGCCGTTGCTGTCCCGGACGGTCAGGCCCGCGAGCGCGACGCACGACGCCACCACGAACAGCCCGGCCCCCAGCCACCGGGCCCACCCCCTGCCCGCCCCGGCCGCCCGGACGGTGACGAGCCAGCCGGCCAGCCCGAGCGCCCCCACGACCGACAGGATCACCGTGTACGTGGTGACCCCCTCGTCGATCTTCCCCGGCCCCAGCTCCGGATAGCCCGCCCTGAGGTACTCGGCCAGCCCGGAGCGGTAGGCGAAGGCGAAGAGGGTGACCAGCACCGTGAGCGCGGCGCCGCCGTACAGCAGGGCGGAGGCTCCGCGCGGCTTCCCTGTCATGACATGAGTCCCTTCTGGGCGACATTCTTACAAAGTATGTTTTGACTATACTTACCACGTAAGAATCGAGAAAGGGCACCATGTCCCCGAAACGCACCCGCGGCCAGAACGCCGGGCTGACCCGGCAGGCCATCCTGCGGGCGGCTCTGGCGCTGGCCGACCGCGAAGGGCTGAAGGCGCTGTCCATGCGCCGCATCGGCCAGGAGCTCGGGGTCGAGGCCATGTCCCTCTACCAGCACGTCGACAGCAAGGACGCGCTGCTCGACGGCCTGGTCGAGCAGGTCGTCACGCAGGCCGCGCCGCTGCTGACCGAGGCCGCCTCATGGCAGGAGGCCCTGCGCGAGTACGCCCACGCGCTGCTGCGGGCGCTGCTCGCGCATCCGAACGTCGTCCCCCTGGTGGTCAGCCGTCCCGCGATCACGCCCGGGAACCTGCGCCTGATGGAGGAGGGGCTGCGCGTGCTGCGCGCGGCGGGGCTGCCGCCGGACCGCGCGCTGGACATGCTCTACGCCGTGACCGGTTTCGTCGTCGGCCACGTCGCCGTCCTGGCCGCCGGTGGGGTCGCCGGTGGGGCCGAACGGGCCGCGCCCGCGATGCGCGACATCCCCGAGCCGGATCTGGTGGAGACCCCGCTGCTGGCCGAGGCCACCCGGGCGCGGCGCGCCCAGCCGTCCTCGGGGACCGACCGCCGTTTCGTCTTCGCGCTCGAAGCCATGCTGCGCGGCTTCGGCGAACCCTGCGAAAACGGCGAACCCTGACGGAAGCGGCGAGCGCTAGCGGAAGACGTACCCGCTCGTGCTGGTGCGGCCGGCGGCGTTCGTGGCGGTGACCGAGGTCCACGGGCCGGGCGGGACGTAGGGGGCCCACGCCGACTCGGGGCGGCCCGGCCCGTGCCACCGCTGGGCCACGCCGACCTCGCGGCCGCCGGGCGAGGTGAAGCGCAGGGTGCCGCCGCGCAGGTTGTAGCCCTCGACGGTGATCCCGGGCCGGCCGTCCCGTTCCGCGCGGTAGGCGTTCACGATGATCGGCTCCCGGCCGCCGTTCGCGATGTCGTCGGCCAGCGAGGGGGTGGCCGGGCTCGCCTGGCAGGTGAAGAAGGGCTCCCAGCCATAGGAGATGATCTTCGCGGCGTGCCCGCCCGTCGCCATGATCTGCTGGTCGAGCCGGGCCTTGCTGGTACGTCCCCGCAACGGCAGCGGCTCGACCCGCCCGCACTCGCCGTCCGCGGGCGCGGGCTCGAAGCCCTCGACGTTGACCCACAGCTCGACCCCGGCGGGCACGCTGCCGGCCGCCGCCTCGATGTAGTCCCTGGTGGGCCCGTAGTAGCCGTCGGCGTTGCGCACCCGGCCGACCACCGGGACGAGCCGGGGGGCGACCATGGACCCGCCCTCCTCGATCCCGTGCACGGGGACCTTGCCCGTGCCCCGCCCGTCCTGCACGGCGACGGCCATGGGCGCGCCGGCGCGGGTGGCGGCGATGTCGGCCAGCCCGCCGGGCACCTGGCCGGGCGGGAAGCCGCGGCCCCTGCGGGCGTCGATGTAGGGGCTGACCAGGATCTTCCGGCCGGGCAGCGCGGCTGCGACCGCCGCGTGCTGGGCCGCGTACAGGGCGAGGACGGGGTCGCGCGGCCCCCGTTCGCGCATGGCCAGCTCGTACGACTGGTAGACCCCGCCGAAGGCGGCCGACCCGCCGAACCGC